>JANLUJ010001172.1:0-16616 GCA_031363425.1 Pirellula sp. | reverse complement strand
GTTCCTCTACTCGATCACTTTGTCGAGACCTTGGGTCGTTCAGTCCGTGCCGTATGGCAAGCGTCCTAAGTCCTTGCCAACGGTCCTCGGCCAAGAAGAAGTCAATAGACTCATCGCATGTGTGGACCATCTCAAACATCGTGCCGTCCTGCTGACCCTCTATTCGGCAGGGCTACGATTGACCGAAGCGACCAATCTCAAAGCTCAGCACATCGACTCCGAACGGATGCAGATCAAAGTAGTCAAAGGCAAGGGAAACAGGGACCGTTTCGTGCCGCTTTCACCCAGACTATTGCAAGTGCTTCGCGAGTATTGGAAAGCGAACAAGCCGACCGATTTCCTCTTTCCTGGCAAGACTCCCAATGTGCCGCTCCACGGAGCCACTATTCAGATCTGTTGCAAGATGGCGACCGCCAAGGCTCATATCAACAAGCACGTTACACCCCACACGCTACGACACAGCTTTGCGACGGGGCTCTTGGAAGCGGGCGTCGACTTGATGGCCATCAGCAAACTCTTGGGCCACAGCAGCTTTACGACGACCATGATTTATCTTCATTGCCGCAGGCAGCACTTGGATTCCATCCCGAGCCCACTCGATTGGCTGCCGGTCAGGCAGTGTCCAAAGTGGATCGATCCACTTTGGAGAAGCCCAAACCGAAGAGCGAACAGAACGATGCGACGAGCGTCGGTCCAGCCTAACGGTTTTGAATGTAGTGAAGCAATACACTCAACCGTTTATGTTGGAGCATGGTAACAACATCGCGGCCCACGGACGCCGGAGTAAAATGACTGCTCCATGTTGCAAAGGATCGCACCGAAGCGAGCTTGCAGGGATTCTTTGGGATCTTGGACGAATCGATCATCCAAGGAGAAGGACTTAGGTGCCTGGCACCTACCTGTTTTCCATCGCACTATGAATTCATTGCTAGATAGCTTGCTGTGACTGCTCACGCATGAACTACTCCCTGACTCCTGAGCCTAATGCTGATCTAAGAACCGAAACAAATCGTCAAGGCACGCTTGAACAATAGTCAAATGTTCAACGTCTTGGTACTCTACATATTCCACCTTGCACTCCAAACTGCGCAAGTTTTCACTGAGTTGTTTCGCTCTTCCTCGACCAAAGTCCCGCTTCCCAGCGGAAACAAAGAATGGGATTTTCTTCATTGCGTCAGACCCTCGCGGATTCCCGCCGCCACCAATAACGGCAACTGCGTTGATCCGCTCCTGAGACATCGAAACCTGTTCGATCGCCTGCCCAGCTCCCATCGAATGTCCGACGTAGAACACGCGATCGAACGATACACCGAGATCGCTTTCTAGCATGGGTATCATCGCACCGGCCGAGATGCTGAGCCCAGCCAGCCCCTGGCGTGGGCATACGACTACCCAATTCCTCAGTCTGGCGAGCTCGATCAATCGGCCGGCACCGTAGGCCTCAAAGAACATGTTCTCGCTTCCACCCGCCCCATGAAATGCAAACAACAGATTGGTTCGCGCTACCGGCTTGTTAGGCAACTGCATCCGCACAACCTGTTCCATTTTGCCGTCCGATAAGACCTGCCATCGGCCCCTCGAATCGATCGGCCGGATTGAGGGAGTAGCGAACGCAATGGACTCAAATTCGCGGAACCATTGCGACATGGGTAAGTCGCACTCGAAATCTTTGCCCCGGTCAGCCAGAAGCAATTGTCGTCCAAACATTCTGGCAGTGCATAGCGACGAAGTTTTTGCAACCCTCTTGTTGTCCTCAATCCACGCGTTGATAGCTTGCAACCTCGATTGCATATCGTTCACTATTGATATCTGAGTTCCCACAATCGAAGCGATTGCCCCTTCTTGGTGGACAGTTGCGAATAACTGATAATCGCCTGGTTCCGTTGAGTCCAATCTCCACTCCAGTTTGGCGGGCAATGATTGCAATGAAACCTCTTTGGATTGTCGCTTGCTATTCACCGTTTCTAGAACCGGCCTCAGCTCAATCTGAACTGTTGCAGAACGGTTCCCATTGCCATCAGGCCGAGGGTAGACTGAATTGAGCGTCAAAGCAAGGACTGGCTTGGTTGCATCGATCAAGGGTGAGGAAGCCGACAAGGAAATGGGAGCTGCGTATCGTTGGAGATCGGTCGGAGCTAGTAACATCGCCAGCCAAGCGTCGTCGATACTTTTTGCGGCACCGATCAAATCCAGACTGAAGAACTGCTGGACAGCTCGTTCCATCGAATCCGTACTAGCCGCCCGACTCTCTGGGCTCGATGTCTCCCAAAGCAACTCGTATCGTCGGACTCGCTTGCCAAGTTCGTAGCGTAGGTTTTCGGTAGCGGCATTGCCTCCCTCTTGGCATTCAGCCATGCTACCGCATACGGCGGTCGCAATGAAAATGATCAACGCTAACCAACGACATTCCTTCCAGTAGCATCCCATGCCGTTCTCACTTAACGCTTGTATTGTTTGACCCTGTTACACCTCAAGCCGCGTTACACCTCAAGCCGCGTTACACCTTAAGCGGCGAGCGAGGGCATAGAACTGCAAAACTCTCCACGGCAGGTCGGCGTCCAATAAAGTTTATACCAAATTCTTTCTAACCGCCCAGACGGCCGCTTGTGTCCTGTCCGACACCCCTACTTTTCGAAGGATGTGCTGCACATGCTCCTTTACTGTTTCGTAGCTAATTCCGAGCGACTGTGCAATTTCTTTGTTCGTAAGGCCGTTGGCCAACTGTTTCAGCACTTCGCCTTCGCGCTGTGTGAGCGGAATCTCGGAATCGCTTCCGACTCGCATGGTTGCCAACGAACCTGTGACCCGTCTCAACTCTTCACGGCTCCAAATGGATTCACCCTTGGATGTACGCTGAATTGCGTCGATAATCTTTTCTAGCGAATCTGATTTAAGAAGAAAGCCGTTCGCCCCTAACGCAACTGCGCGCGCAACATACGTAGGATTGTCATATGCGGAAAATACTAAGACGGGCTGGGTTGGTGTGTGCGTCTTGATTTTGCCTAGCAATTGCAAACCGTCTCCGCCGGGTAGGCGAACATCTAACATCACTAACGCAAACTTAGAAGCCAAAAACTTGTTGTATGCCTCGTCTGAGTTTGCGGCCTCGTCGGCAATTTCTAAGTCAGTACCGATAAGCATTTGTCGAATACCCAAACGCACTATTTCGTGGTCATCAACGAAAAGTATTTTGGTAGTCACGGAGCACCTACTTTGGCGAAAAGGAAAGTGATTGTGACTCTTCCGGCCATGTAGGATTCCCTCGCATGGTAGCAATTATTGGTTCTGGAGGGGGGTGGCATTCTGCGCGGCTGGCCGGGTTGGTGGTCGGAAAGGGCGTGAAGATGCGATGCTCCACCTTAGCATGCAAATGTGGCTGGCACCATCCATGTGGGCAGATTTGCCACTTTTAGGGCAATGCATCCAAAGTTTTCGCTCACTTTGTCGTTCGTACGGACTCTTTCGACTGATCTGGCATCGCGGCGGGTAGGGATGCTATTTACCTGCAACGACGGTTTTTTCATTCCAACACGGTTTTGGATGTGAAAGTCAGATTTGTCGGCGGAGCGAGCAAAGGAGTGCGAAATGTACAAGTTATTGTTGTGTTGGCGCTATTTGAAAACCAGATGGATCGCGTTGGCATCGATTGTTTCTGTGACACTGGGCGTTGCGACTTTGATCGTTGTCAACAGCGTCATGGACGGTTTTACATCTCAAATGCAAGATCGAATGCACGGAATTCTGAGCGACCTGGTTGTTGAAACGCGAGGCACAAATGGCATTTCCGAACCCAATTTTTATATCGATCGGATTCGAGCCAGGATCGGAAGTTCAGTCGAAGGGATTACGACCGTCGTGACTCTTCCTGCCATGATGACCTTTCATCACGGCGGTTCGTCACACACTCAGCAGATCAATCTCATCGGTATAGATAAGCAAACCTATGCAAGCGTAAGCGACTTTAGCAAGTATTTGATACATCCCGACAACCGATCGCAGTTGGATTTCAACTTAAAGCAATCGGGCTACGCACCTGAACGAGAAGCCTTGCAACCGTCGGGATGGGAATATAGAAATCGGGTCGAACAGCTGAAGAAGGATCGTCAATCTGAACTCGAACGATACGATCGGCTTCAAGCAAAGATATTGGAAGACCAACGAAACCAACTTTCCAATCAATTGATCGTTGACAAAGTTGGTTCGACTTCGGAAGCCAATCCGAGTGGGCCGACTGCGGATGCCCAGGAAATAGCACTCCAATCGATGCTTGCTGGCCCCAGCATATCGCCTATTTCATCGGGTGGTCATGGCAGGGTATTTGACCCATCCAAGGAACAACGAACGGGAATTGTTCTTGGAATTGGGATTGGAAGTGTTCGAGGTCGCGATAAGGCAGGCAAAGTCAAAGACTATTTCTTCATTCGACCGGGCGATGATGTGAGTGTTGCATTTCCCAATGCCGGAACTCCTCCGCGAGCTATTGATGAGATGTTCACGGTAGTTGATTTTTACGAGAGCAAGATGAGCGAATACGACGCAACTTTTGCGTTTGTTCCCATCGAAGCGTTGCAGCGCGCTCGCGGCATGATCGACCCGATGTCTAAGGTCGGAGCTGTTACCTCGATTCAAATCAAACTCAAGTCGGGCTCGGATCTATCGGCTGCCCGCGATGCATTGAGAGACGAATTCCCGCCGTCAGAGTCCTATGTTCAAGTCAATTCGTGGCGTGACACACAAGGCCCCCTTTTGGCCGCCGTGCAAATGGAGACGACCATACTCAATGTACTCTTGTTTATGATTATCGCGGTGGCTGGCTTCGGGATATTGGCCACATTCTTCATGATCGTGGTCGAAAAGACGCGAGACATTGGGGTACTCAAATCACTTGGTGCGCCAGGCAGCGGTATCGCTTCGATCTTCTTGGGATATGGCGTATTGCTCGGCTCGGTTGGGTCAGGCGCAGGCGTTGCATGTGGACTGCTCTTTGTTTGGAAGATCAACGAAATCGCCAGAATCCTCGAGTGGTTTACGGGGCGAGAGGTATTTGATCCAACTGTCTACTATTTTGACTCTATCCCAACCATCATTCATCCATTTACTATCGTCTGGGTCAGCATCGGCGCGGTCTTCATCGCGATTATGGCGAGCGTCTTGCCATCCATACGTGCGGCTCGAATGCATCCCGTAGAGGCCTTGCGTTATGAATAATTCCACATCTGCGAAAACGTTGACATCGTCTGCCAAAGCTGCCGCTGGAACCTATCGGGTTGTCAGGCCGGAACGCGAACTTGATTCCATCGAGGGCGCCTTAGCAAAGACTCACTCGCCATCCGTTGTCGAACGTAAATCGATTGTCGTAGCTCGAGAGGTGACGAAATCCTATCGCCGCAGCAAGACGATCGTGCCCGTACTAAAAGGGGTCGATTTCAGCGCGGAACAGGGCAAGATAACGGCAATTGTTGGCCAAAGTGGTTCAGGCAAAAGCACTTTGCTTCACTTGCTTGGAACTCTCGATCGGCCAGACTCAGGCGAAATTGAGTTCGATGGACAACGCACGGACAACCTTCCAGCTCGCAAACGCGATGCGTTCCGAAACCAGCAATTGGGAATGATTTTTCAGTTTTATCATTTGCTCCCTGAACTCACATTGCTAGAAAACGTTATTGCTCCTGCCATGATTGGCCAGAGCGTTGTCTCCTATTTTCGCAACCGCTCGGCAATCATGAATCGAGCCAAGGACCTTACCAATTTGGTCGGTCTTTCTCACCGGTTGCATCACAAACCGTGTGAACTATCCGGGGGAGAAATGCAACGAACCGCGATCGCTAGAGCTTTGATTACCGATCCCAAGTTGCTCTTGGCAGATGAACCGACAGGGAACCTCGATCAAGAATCTGGGCAATCCATACTGCAGTTGATGAGGGACCTGAACCGAAATACCGGACTCACTATCGTCATGGTCACGCACGACGAGAATATCGCGCAACAATGCGACGCCCTGGTTCGGTTGAAGGGTGGCAAAGTAGAACGACTTAAATGATTTGGTTATTCTTCCGGATTGTAACGATCAGCCTAATGTTTCCGTTTGCGAGCGACCGATTAGAGGACTACAGACTAAGCTCGTAAAGCCATTTTTACAACGGAACCGAACGGATGTACGAATCTTTCTTTGGATTTGTCAAAAGACCATTCCTCGCTGCATCTACCCTCGACCGCTATTTTCCTGCGACTTGCATCGAACAGACCTTTCAAACGGCGTCTCGGGCTATCCAACGGGGCGAAGGGCCGGTTGCAATATTCGGCGGTACTGGTTTAGGCAAGACCATGTGCTGCTTGCGGATTGCCGAAAGTTTCCGCCGCAATTTTGAGGTGGTGATGTTATCGAGTTCCCAACTCATAACGCGCCGCGCATTATTGCAAAGCCTTTTATTTGAATTGCGGATGCCATACCGGGATATGACCGAAGGTGAACTTCGTCTCACCCTGATGAGCCGGCTTCAACCCTCTACCGAAAACCCGACCGATGGCTTGGTCTTGGTGATTGACGAGGCCCAGACGCTTTCCATGAAATTGCTTGATGAAATACGCCTGCTCACCAACGTGGTTCGCAATGGGATTCCCCGAGTTCGACTGGTTCTGTGTGGCACGTTGCGATTGGAAGACTGTCTCTCACATCCTCAAATGGATTCGCTTAACCAACGGCTGGCAGCCCGTTGTTATTTGACTCCTCTTAGCAATCAAGAAACCAGCCAGTACGTCATCCACAAAATTGAACTAAGCGGGGTTGAGGGATCAACGGTGATGACCCGAGACTCGCTTGACGCGATTTTTCGAGGATCGGATGGAATCCCGCGATTGATTGACCAACTCGCGGACCAAGCGCTGTTGTTAGCGAGCAATGAACGCGAACGCCCCGTTTCGGCGGCGATGGTGGGCCGAGCTTGGTGCATGCTGCAGCAGCTACCCAATCCCTGGAGCGAACCCGAATCATTGGCAAAGAGCCTTACTCGCTCCAATTCCAGTATAGCGCCAGCAAGTTTTCAACCACCACCAACAAGCCCAACTAACTCAGTAAGCCAATCTCCAATGGCTACAAGCTTTGAGATGATGATGAAGGGTTCGGCGGCAACCCAAGATCAAGTCGCATCGCATTCGAATATTGAATTCGGGCAACTTGACGATGCTTTTCACGATGATTTGGAGACACACTCCCACAGCCAGCAAGCTTACCCTCAAATCGATTTTGAAGATGCCGTGAGCTTGCCAAGTCCGTCGTCGGCGCCTACAAAAAATTTGCTAGACGTGTTCGCTGGCGATTTTGACGAGGAGTTTTCAATTCCTGTTCAATCGTCGGATAGCTACCAAGCGTACTCCGGTGCGTCGTATGGAAACCTGAATTACGATCTATCGAGCTTCGGCGTGGCGAATCAGAACCCTATTGACGAGGGACCATTGGCCTTCGACGAAGCAAATGATTTCTTTACGGCATCAACGCCATCGCTACCCGAAGTGAATACCGACGGCATTGCTATCCATCCGACATCTGGGGCTTCCTACGAGGCGTTCGAATTTGCCGAGGATCCATATGTCGAAACGGTTTCGAATATTTCCCCCGAACAAGCTGCAAATCTAGAGCGACAAATCGAAGAGGAAATGCGCGAGTTGGTCTCCGGTCTCAACATGAGCGCGATGACTTTCGATCCAGCTACTTCTGTCGATGTCGTTGCGAACGATAGTTTATTTGCCTTCACGGAAACTAGGGATCAGAGCTTGGCGGATGATCGTCGGCTAGCGCATCAGGCTCACACCGACGTAATCGCTTTCTCGGGAATGCACGGCTATTCCAACACTTCGGAATCGGAGCGAGCAAGCAATCGACTAGCGATGAGCGACGATCGTGATCTGCTGGTGATCGAAGACGATCTAGAGTGTGTTCGAAATGGGGTAGCGCAAGCCAGCGACGCAACACAACGCGCCGTGCTACATCCTTACGCCAAACTGTTCTCCAAGCTGAGAAACTCATGAGTTCTTCCGAGCATGATTCGCAACTTGCAAAATGGCTCCCGCAGCTAAACGCGTATCGCAACGCGATGGATACGACAGCATCCACAGCTCTTGAAACACTATCCACTGAAACGATTTCAGAAGATAATCGCATTGAAACAGCCGAGGCCAAACCATCAATCGCGGAAAGCGACGGATCGTTTATTGCAACCAAAACGGAACCTATCGGCGAAGTTGATCCAGTCTGCCCATGCGATGCGCAACTCGTCGCGATGGCGTCGCCGGCCGAAGAACTTCAGCAAGCAAACGGACCGACGGCACTGCCCGTGTCGCAAATTGTTCATTTGCCTGTTGATGGGATTTTGAAACGCATCAACAGGTCGAAGTCGTTCGTGTTGGGCGTTGGGGCAGTTGGTAATTCCGACCCTTTATTGGTTCGTTCTGTCGTTAGCGAAATAGTCACACGCTGTTGTGGCAAGACGAATCGAAACGCCATTCTCGTCACCGTGCGAACACCCAATGATGCCACGTCCGCCAATATCCCGAGTTGCGGTTTGTATCGAGAGGCTCGATGGTCCTATTTTGGCCAGACGAAAACCGAGACCAGAGCGTGGCATGGTCAGCTAGCCGAATTGCCGCGGTGGAAGCAAGAATTTGGGCTGATCGTGTTCGATTTGGGAGATGTCGGTTTCCCATTAATGCCTCGAATTGGTAGACTATGCGACGGAGTCGTAGTCCAGTTGCTCGACCCATCCAATTCGCGAGAAACGATTCAGGCGTTAAGGCGACTTCAGAAAGATCGCCTCACGATTCTCGGAGCTTGGTCGGTAGACTTGTGCTTGCAGCGCTTCGCTGCATAACAGTGGACAGCTTTATTGCGATCACAATTCCCAATTAACTTACTACGTTTTAGGATTGCACATGGTCCGTTGTTTGGTAACAGGTGGAGCCGGATTCATAGGGTCGCATATCGTTCGTGGTCTGTTGGAGGCTGGGCACAAGGTGCGAGTCCTCGACAATTTAGCCACGGGCAAGAGAGCGAACCTTGATGAGGTTTCTGACCGGATCGATTTCATCGAGGGGGATATCTGCGATTCCATCGCGGTCCGAGAATCGCTTTCTGGCGTTGAAAGGGTGTTCCATCAAGCCGCCTTGGCATCGGTTCCTCTATCCTTAGAGCGCCCATTGGACACGCATCAGGCTTGCGCGACCGGTACCCTGAATATTCTACATCATAGCGTTCAAGCGGGCGTGAAGCGTTTTGTCTACGCCGCAAGCAGCAGCGCCTATGGCGACCAGCCTACTTCGTCGAAACGCGAATCGGATCTGCCAATGCCGCTTTCGCCTTACGCGGTTGCAAAGCTAAGCGGAGAATACTATTGCCAAGCCTACTACCATAGCTTTGGCTTGGAAACGGTAGGCATACGCTATTTCAACGTGTTTGGTCCCCGCCAAGACCCTGACAGCCCGTACTCCGCAGTGATTCCTCTGTTTGTAAGCCGCATATTGAACGGACAGCGTCCGCTTATTTTTGGCGATGGATTGCAGTCTCGTGACTTTACTTATGTTGCTAATGTCGTTCACGGAAATCTTCTAGCCTCGGAACGCCCCAATATCGGTGGACGGACTTTCAATGTGGCCGATGGCGGTCAGACCTCGTTGTTGCAGTTGCTGAAAATATTGGGAACTATGCTTGGCAGATCCATTGAGCCTGATTTTCAGCCGGCTCGAGTCGGAGATGTTCGTGATAGCCTTGCGGACATTTCGCTTGCTAGAAAGCTGCTTGGATACGAACCACAAGTTCGCTTGGAAGAAGGTATCAAAAGGACCATCGCCTATTACCGGTCCATCGTTGGCGAATTTGCACACTAAATCGTAGATAGAACAGAACGCAATAGCTGCCGTCCATGATCCTTTACTCCTTGGTAGTTTTGCTGCTGGCGATTTTGCCTGTTGCGATGTTCGTAAAAAACCGGCGGGATTTTTTGCCTGCGTCTTCTGAGCCAGAGCTATTGGAATTGGCGAAATCGAAACGGGTCAGCATTCTGATACCAGCCAGAAACGAGGCTGGCAGCATTGGCACCGCCTTGGAAGCTATCTTATCGAATGACCATCCCAGTTTTGAAGTGCTGGTGATGGACGATAACTCGGACGATGAGACAGCCAGCGTGGTACAAAGATATGCCGCTCGCGACGCTAGGGTTCGCCTATTGACGTCGAACGATTTACCATCCGGTTGGAATGGAAAACAACATGCCTGTTGGCAATTGGCAAATCAATCACAACACGATTGGCTACTCTTCTTGGATGCCGACGTCAGGCTGTCCAAGGATGCGGTTTCGCGCTGCGTTGCAGAACAGTTGCGACGGCAGGTACCATTGATCAGCGGCTTTCCAATGCAAGAGACCGGTACCCTCGCAGAAAAGATCCTCATTCCATTAATGCATTAGGTCCTGCTCGGCTATCTTCCAATCGATCGAATGCGATCGTCTCTAGGGGTCGGGCTTGCGGCCGGCTGCGGCCAGCTCTTTCTGGCGGACAAACTGGTGTACATGTCAATAAATGGACATTCGTCGATACGAGGCTCTCGTCATGACGGCATTCAATTGCCTCGCGCGTTTCGCAGGGCTGGGCATAGAACGGATATTTTCGATGCTACCGACGTGGCTTGTTGTCGCATGTATACATCGACCGCTCAAGTTTGTAATGGTTTGCTAAAGAACGCGACCGAAGGCATTGCCAACGCACGCCTGATCATCCCATTTACAATACTATTGCTAGGAGGATCCGTTTTGCCTGGCCTATCGTTGATTTTGGGATACTTGGCTAGCGCCTCTTCGATTGCAATAACCATCCTTGCAGTAGCATTTGGAGTTTCTTTTTTTCCACGGTTGATCGCGTGCAGGCGATTCCATCAATCCTATCGAGGTGCATGGTTGCATCCATTGGGCGTAGCATGGTTTCTTTCGCTCCAGTGGTTAGCGATGCTGCGCAAACAACTCGGTATGACAACGAAGTGGAGGGGGCGAACTTAGCCCACCTAGCGATAAATCCGTATTCAAGACGGTGGGATACTGAAATACCGCAGGCTTGTCCTCAATGGCATTCACATTCGGACAAGTGAGCCGCCGGGCGCTAGCCGCGGGTGACTTAAATTCAATGAAATTGCCTCTTTACACCGGCGGCTAGCGCCTTGCCGCTCACAAAGTGAGTGCCATTTGGCTTGTCCTGCGGGATGGTTCTGTTTCCAAGCTAAACACGCACACGGACCCACGATTTTTGCAAACACTGGAAAGCGTGAGATCTCCAAGCCCATTGGGACGCACTCAACGCCGGAAGACCTCGTTGAGTTGTGGATAATACGCGAAACGACTCTTGTGTTTCCCCATTCGGGGTGTTGGGTGCAGCAATGAGAAACAACACAATGTTGTGTAGATGTATGGTTTTCGGAATTTCTTTAAACGATTTCCTGGCCAAGCGTTGCATTACTTTTTTTTTGCAATACCATGGTCGAGCTTGATGGTTAAATAGGATTGGGTCATGCCGCGCGATTTCTGGTTTTTTCGCGCCGCTATTCGTGCAGTGATTGCAGTGATTTTACAACACGAGAAAATTATGTCGAAACGTATCAATCGTAAGGAGTTTTTGGGGGCGGCGGGCGCGACTTTGGCTGGCATGGCGATCGGTCGAAATGCTCAAGGTGCAGTGGCTCCAAACCCAATTACCATCGAGAACGCAAAGCCAGGAACAAGCGACTGGTTTCCGAACAATCAAGCACAGAATCGCGAAATCGAGGGCTACGCTGATTTAACAAGTGTTTCTCCTGGAGGAACTATCCGGTTCTACGTCAATACAATCTCGAAGACTTATCGAATCGACATTTACCGCTTAGGTTGGTATGGCGGAGCAGGTGGCAGACTATACAAGTCGGCCACATTGACAGGCATTAAACAAGCGATGCCTACCCCGGATGCGATTACGGGATTAGTTGAGTGCAAGTGGAAAACGCCTTATTCACTTCTAATCCCGTCGGGGACGAATGCTTGGACGACGGGCATGTACATTGCAAAGCTTACGACTTCAACTGGTGTAACCTCGCATATCCCCTTTGTCGTTCGAGACGACACACGAGTCGCCGTACATCTATTTCAATCCAGTGTGACAACCTCCCAAGCTTATAATAGCTGGGGCGGTAAATCGTTGTACGAGCACAATAGTACGAACGGGAAACGCGCATACAAGGTTTCTTTCAACCGTCCCTATTTTGCGTACGGTTCGGGGGACATTGTCAACGATTGGTCTGGCTGGGAGTTAAATACGCTTCGTTTCTTGGAACGCGAAGGGTACGACGTTTCCTATTGCACGAATATCGATACTCACCAAAATCCTACTGTGTTTTATCGCGCGAAGTCTTTCTTGTCGGTAGGCCACGACGAATACTGGTCCCTACAGATGCGGTTCAACGTGGAGTATGAACGCAACACCGGTCGGCATCTTGGATTTCTCGGTGCAAACACGGCTTATTGGCAGGTGCGGTTTGAGAATGGATTTGATGGCAAAGCGAATCGTACAATGACGTGCTACAAAGATGCGGCATTGGATCCATTTAGCAAGAACGCCAACACCGCCCTGCAAACCACTGTTAGGTTTCGTGATGAGATTGTGAGCTTACCTGAGGAGGTCTTGATCGGAGTTCAATTTGAGCACTACCCCGTGAATGCGGACATGGTCGTTACCAATACCGGTCACTGGGCGTTTGCAGGAACTGGCCTGAACGATGGTGACAAACTGACCGGCTTGGTTGGCTATGAGGCGGACTCAAGGTTCGGAATTGGACCATCCAATACCGTCATCTTGGCTGCGACTCCGGTCTTGAATCCTGACACACAGGGCTTTTCGAACATGACGATTTATCAGGATCCCAGCGGTGGCAACGTATTTGCGACCGGCAGTATGCAGTGGGCTTGGGGGTTAGACGATTTGTTTGCCGGGTGGAGTCATCCAAATTTGGTTAACTCAAAAGCCCAACAAATAATGCGAAATGTGTTGGCTAGATTCTCGTTTTAGTCGGTGATTGAGGAGTTTTTCGAAACAACTTTGGAAAACCGAATTCCAGGGATTAGGATGGTCCATGCTGCCCGTGTTTTTTCGTAAGACGGTTAAATCTAAAAGTTTTGCAACTCGCCGGAGATAAACAAATTCCAATCGATTCGGTCGCTACGTCGAAAAATTTCGATCTCAAGTCGGCGAGTTCTCGTGTAGAGAACGCGGTTGATGAAGTTGCCTCACGAGCATTCGCGTTTTCGAAGTTAAGGCATCGTCCAATGCCGCGCTGGAAACGATTGTGCGACGTTGTTGCGGCGATCGCATTGCTAATTGTTTTAGTTCCGCTGCTAGTTGGAATTGCCCTCTTCATCAAGTGTGTTTCCCGAGGGCCAGTGCTCTTTAAGCAGAAACGCTTAGGGGAGATGGGGAGGTACTTTGTAATCTACAAGTTTCGGACGTTGCAACAGGGCAATCCTTATACGGTGACCGAGGAGCATCGACGGTTTGTGGCTGATTTGGCGAATAGTGATGCTGTCGCTGCGAAGCCCGATATTCGCTCGAGGCTGATTCCGTGGGGTGGGTTTCTGCGAAGCGCGTCCCTAGACGAGTTACCTCAGTTGATCAATGTACTTAAAGGCGAGATGAGTTTGGTCGGCCCTCGACCGGACGTGCTCGATTGGCAAGATTATCCTGCTTGGCAGCTAAGGCGATTCGAGGCAACTCCAGGGATTACCGGGTTGTGGCAAGTAAGCGGGAAAAACCAGCTGACGTTTCGCCAGATGGTGGAGTTGGATGTTCGCTATATTGAGAGTCGATCGATTCGGTTGGATTTGTGGATTTTGGCCAAAACAGTCACGTTGGTTTTGAAGAAGGGAAACAAATAAGTGTATTCCTTTGTTTGACGAATAGAAATTGACGTTGAGCTACATTTATTTTAGAAAAACTTGAATCATGATTCGAATCGGAGTAGTTGGCTTAGGTTATTGGGGCCCGAACTTAGTTCGGTGCTTTTCGGAATTGCCCGATTGCAAAGTGACCGCTGTCTGTGACCAAAGTTACGATCAATTGATTCGAATCAAAGATCGGTATCCGGGTGTATATCCGATCGAAGACTACGATGCACTTTTGCATCGCAATATCGTGGATGCGCTGGTCATTGCAACTCCGACAAACACGCACTTTGAACTAGCGGCGAAGGCGCTAGCTAAAGGGATTCATGTCTTTATTGAAAAGCCATTGGCGAAGACTTCTCAGCAATGCAAAGATCTAATTGTTTTGGCGGAACGAAATAACTGCACACTCTTCGTTGGTCACGTATTTCTTCACTCGTCGCCCGTGCAGACACTGAAGAAAATTACGGACTCAGGGGAGTTAGGCAAGATCAACTACATAAGTAGTCGCCGGCTTAATCTAGGGCCAGTTCGAAAGGACGTTAGTGCTTTGTACGATCTGGCCCCGCATGACATATCCATGATGATGTACCTTTTGGACGCGAGGCCAGATCGCGTTAGCTGCACCGGCATCGATCTTCTCAAGCCTGGAATTCACGATGTTTGTAATCTTTCGATGAGCTTTGGCGATAGGACGATGGGAATGATCCACGTCAGTTGGCTTGATCCGCGAAAGGAACGTGTGCTGACGGTAGTCGGTGACAAAAAGATGGCCGTTTATGATGATTTGGAGCACGAGAAGATCAAGATCCATGACAAAGGCATTGAAGCCCCTCCGTTGTCAGGCGACTTCGCGGAGTTCCAAATTTCGTATCGATATGGTGGGAGCTATTGTCCTTTTGTGAAAGAGCGAGAACCATTGAAAGCCGAGTGCGCCGATTTTTTACGCTGCATTCGTGAGGAAACGCCACCACTGACGGGCGGTGAAAACGGTTTGGCGGTGGTCGAGGTTTTGGAAGCTGCACATGAATCCTTGATCAACATGGGACAACCAGTCGAATTGGCGTCGCTCAATCGTCCAAAACGCAAGACGAGATCCAGAAGCGTTCGATAAGGCGAGCAGTAGGCTGAAATCGAACCGAAGCATGGTTCCCGTGGCCGTGTGCCGCGCGGCTTAGGGGCATTCTACGGTACCAATATTACGACATAGTCGCTGGCCTTAGAACGGTTTTCTATTTCGATGATTCAAAAATGAAAATTCACCCACAGGCGCTCGTTGAATCGGATCAAATCGGCAATGGAACAAGCATTTGGGCTTTTGCACATGTGATGAAGGGTGCGAAGATCGGATGCAATGTCAATATTGGTGATCATGCCTTTGTGGAAAGCGGAGCACTGATTGGAAACAACGTCACCATAAAGAATCAGGTATGTGTTTGGGAGGGGGTTACGATCGAGGATGACGTTTTTGTCGGACCGCGAGTTACCTTTACCAATGATCGTTACCCTCGATCGCCTCGAATGTCTGAAGTCCATTCGCGTTACTCTACCAAAGAGAATTGGCTCGCGACAACGGTCGTGCGAAAGGGTTGTTCGATCGGTGCAGCTGCTACGATTTGCCCAGGTCTTGAACTTGGAGCCTATTGTGTGATCGGGGCTGGTGCTGTTGTAACTCATGACGTTCCAGCCTTTGCTTTAATGCTTGGAACGCCAGCCCGTCAAGCGGGTGTCGTTTGTACCTGCGGTCAACCATTGGACGGAGCCTATGATGTGGCATTGTGCAGATTTTGCGGAGAAACCGGGGCAAATCGGGTGAGCAAAATCGAAGTTTTATGTCAAAATCGTGGTAATTCTGACCCGCTGATTACTATTGACTAGCTGGCCATCGATTTTTTGCTTTGTCTCTTCGACTTGCTTTCCTCTTAACCCCTTCCCGTTGGACATTTTAGGTTCTCGCGATGCAAATTAATTCAGCTGCCATTCCACTTGTCGACCTTGCAACCCAATCGCGTTCCATCCGGGACGAGGTATTGTCGCGTATGGCCGCCGTCATTGACGCGGGTCGCTACATTCTTGGTGAAGAAGTTGAGCAGTTTGAAAACCAGTTCGCTGAGTACTGTCAAGTGCCTCATTGCGTAGGGGTTGCCAACGGTACGGACGCACTGCATTTAGCGCTGAGGGCGTTGGATATCGGCAAGGGTGACGAGGTGATCACGGTAGGCAACTCTTATGTCGCGACCGCATTTGCAATTGCATATACCGGCGCTGAATCCGTTTTTGTCGACATCGATCCTACCGACTTTAATATCGATGTGAACCTTGTCGAAGACGCAATTACGAAACGAACCAAGGCAATTATTCCTGTCCATCTTTATGGACAGCCTGCGCGGATGTTGGAACTGCGTGAGATTGCGGATCGACATGGATTGCGTATCGTGGAGGACTGTGCTCAATCGCACGGCGCGGAGATCGATGGTCAACGGTGTGGCTCGTTCAGCGATATAGGTTGTTTCAGTTTTTATCCTGGCAAAAACCTGGGAGCCTTTGGCGATGGTGGGGCCATGTTTACCGATGATGATGAACTGGCCACAAAATTAAGGATGATCGCATCGCACGGGCAAAGCAAGCGCTATTATCATGATGTAGTAGGTTGCAACAGCCGGCTGGATGCTATGC
>JANLUJ010001156.1:0-9916 GCA_031363425.1 Pirellula sp. | reverse complement strand
CAACTTCATCGGCAGTAGCACGCGACTCAGCACGCTCCGCGACAACCGCGGACTAGCTTTTACAACAGGCAGCGAACTTTCGGTTACGCTCAAGGATGGAACATTGCTCAGTATCGATACCAACTTGACCAAGACTCCGACTTCGGTTGGCCAATTGTTGTTCACCATCAATGCCGTCGCCCCATCGAAACTCGAAGCTCGAATCAAGACAGATGGCACCGGATTTGAATTGGTCGACAAAACAACTGGTTCGAGCACTTTCACAGCAATCGGTAGTCTCGCTGATCAATTGGGATTCACTGGTGTGAGTGGTACCACGGGTACGATCGAAGGTTCGCGTGTTCAAAGTACATTGCAAGGGCCTTTGCTGGCGACCCTCAAGGGAGGCAAAGGAATCGGCACGCCTGCATCGATCTCAATCACCAATAGATCGGGGACCAACACCAACGTCAATCTTGCTGGTTCGGTCAGCCTCAAAGATGTTATCGACAAGATCAATGGCAGCGGTGCTGGAGTAACAGCTTCGCTCAACAAGTCGCGGACGGGCATCGTACTACAGGACGTTACTGGCTCGACGTCCAGCAACCTCATCGTAGCTAACAACGACGCCAACAATTCGGCAACCAAACTAAACCTTGCAGTCGATACTGCTCAAAACACAATCGACAGCAATTCACTGGGTGCTCAGTACATTAGCGAGGCTACAGAACTCAAGAGTCTCAATCAAGGACGAGGAGTACGCTTGGGCGCGTTTACGATCACCAACTCCGCCGGCCTACAAAAGACCGTAAACCTTTCAACTGCCAACTCAAAAAACATTGGCGATGTGATTAAGGAAATCAACAATTCAGCGATCGGTGTTCAGGCTCGCCTGAATGACGATGGGGACGGAATCGTTTTGGTCGACTCTTCCCTTGGAACCGGTACACTTGTCATCGCTGACACGAACAATGGAAACGCCGCACTGGATCTAGGTATTCGCGGAAACGGAAAGTCATTTACCGGACCATCGCGGAAAGAGATCAACGGATCGCAAACCTTTCGACTGACCCTAACGGGAACGGAATCCCTTTCCGACGTTGCGGCCAAACTAAACGCTTCGAACGGCCCATTGACCGCGTCATTGCTTACATCTGGACCATCTACCGTTCGATTGCTGTTCACGTCGCGTTCCAGCGGCGAAATCGGTCGCGTGGTCGCCGAGGGCGACTCCGTGGGCCTCAACATCAATTCATCGGGAATAGCGCGAGATGCTATTATTTCGGTTGGGTCAGCCGGGGAAGCTGGCGGAACTTTGGTGCGTTCCGCAACCAATTCTTTCACTGACGCTATTACTGGCTTGACGCTGACTGCTAAAGCGGTTTCGACGGATCCCGTGGATGTTGCCGTGTCAACAAACAACAACAACATTGAAAAGAATTTGCAACTGTTCGTCGATCAGTACAACAAGGTCCGCGACAAAATCGACAAAGAAACCTCTTTCGACGCGGACACCAAAACCACGGGACAACTCTTTGGAGCAACGGAAGTGCTTCGAGTAGAACAATCGCTTTCTCGTTTTGTGCAGCAGAGAAGTTTTGCATCCGGCAAAATCCAGTCGCTTGAGCAATTGGGCGTTAGCCTCGATGACAAGGGCAAACTGAAACTCGACAAGACGAAGTTAGCAAAAGCGATCGATGCAAATTTGAGTGACGTGCAAGACTTTTTGACCAAAGAAAAAACGGGTTTTGCGGCGAGAGCCAAAATTGTATTGGAGGCATTGGTTGGCGAGAAAAACAGCGTTTTGGTAAGTCGCAGTCAAGCACTTCAAAAAACCATCGAATCGTCTACGAATCGTTCGAGCGCGCTATCCACTCGTTTAGATAAAGAACGAGAAAGACTGACCAAGCAATTCTACGATTTGGAAACGAACCTCGCCAAGATCAGGAATAACGGCAGCGCGCTGAACCAACTCGGCATAACGACGTCAACGAAATAGCCGCAGCAAGTAGCAGCGTATCTCCGAGACGCTGGCATTTGATGTTGGCAGTATATCGTAGCACCGTACGTCCGCCTCGGAGATGCGGACCTACGTCGCTTCGCTGGGTCCGCCGAGTCCTCGATTTTGAGTCATTGCAGCGTTGAACTGGTCTAGTAGCTGCTGATGCGTTACGGGAATCGCTGGTACCGCTCGTTCGAGTCGTTGCACTTGTGGGGCATTGCGATTGTTGTGAAGCACCCGATCCACTTCTTCTTCCAGCATCAATAGCCAAGCTGGAATATCGAGCCCCACTCCCGTCGGTTCTCGCATCATCAAGTGCGATTCTTGAACAAGCAATTCAAAGGCCCGACTGTCCTCATTGTCGCTGGCGCGCAATTGGCGCATGGCAGGGCGAATGAGCGCTCGCATGCGATCAATCGTCATCGGCTTGACAAACCGCTCATTCAATCGGTCCGCCACCGTCGGCATTTTCATTGCGTACAACTGCTGCAGCTTTGCAAGTTTTTCTAGGTATTGGTCAGACTCCCGTGCCACGCGCTCCGCAAGCGCTCGTCGCCACTGCTGCGCGGAGTTTTGGCACCCCGAATGCACGAGCACCTCATGCGCCCAAAAAACAGGTTTCAAGTTCCAGCAAACCCGATCGTATCGAACCCGCAACCTCAAAAAGTCCAATAACATAAACAACATTTCGCCTCGATCCGATTGGGTCGTCGTGCTGTTGTAGTCTTTGTACTCCGCATAGTGATCAATGATGGCTTCAAAAACGACTCCTAGCCAACGTTGAGCTTCCTCCATCGGGATTTCGCCACTCTGAATGGCATCGAGTAACGGACGAACCTCCTCGCTATCCTGATTTTGAATGGCTTGTTCTAGGTAGTTCCCAACTCCTTGGTGCAAGATCGCTCGAACATTGGAAAGCTTTAAAAAACCTTGAGTAAAAATCCCCTTGCCATACCGTTGGATAAACTGGGATAGCTGTTTCCAAGTTCCTGATCCGTCGATAGTCTCAAGCACACTAAGACGTAGTGTCCGAGAGTGCGAAAGCCAGCTACCCAACAAAATCTCCGTAAGCTGTTCGAGCAACGGAACCAATTGGTCGTTGTTGGGTTCCGGCGGATTCTGATCGACCAGACTGTCCAGTTCCAGACTCGACCATTCGGGTCGTATTTCCGACTTCTTGTTTCGTCCTTTTTTGGTGCTGGGCTTGCTTGGCTTTTCGTCTTGCCATTGATACGCGTTGCGAACCAAACATCGAACCATCGACTTGAACGCAATTTGAAACAAATCGTCAAACTCGGTTACGGCACCATGGCCTACAGGATTCTGGTGCTCCATGTGCCGAGCCGTATCAACCAACCTGCAAGCCTGATAAAAGAAACCTTGTCTTGGTAGCCAGGTTAATAAATGTGTCAATGCGCGCCGACGTACGCGGGCATTCAAAATATCGCGAGGTTGTCCGCCTCGAGTCAATGATACGTATAGCAGTTTCTGTTCTCGCAAAACAGCCACGAAGCTGGGAAATGTCTCCTCGATTCGGTCGCGCCGACCGGCCATCAAGTCGCCAAACAGCTCGACCGTCAACACTTCGTCCTTAGGTAAGCCAACTAGCAACGACTGACAACTTGCCAGATCGTCCGTGTGTGCCAAACTGGATCCAATCAACATCCGCCCAGCATCTGCCGTCTCCACGGCAGCTGCCAAGATGCGCTCCATGAGAGACTCTTTGATAACCCTCTGGCGATCGTATCGAGCCATGGAATCGGTATCGGTGCCGCCGCGAGCAACTTTGAACGACTGGATCTGATCAAGCAGGTGTACGAGGGCGTTGCGATTGGTTAAGCATTGTTCACTCCATCGCCGTAACGCAGCAACTACCCGAGTTTTCCGGGCGCTATCTAAGGAGATCGATTCGGAACGATGAAATGCATTCGATTCAAGCGTTTGCGTGGACTGGGAGACCAATTTCCACATCTGAGCCAGGGCAGCCAAGAATGTCAAGTGTTCGCCTAAACGCTTAGACTCGGCCACGAGTTCTTCGGATGTTCCTTCGTCTTGTTCATAGATCGGGCCCTCAACACCGTCATCGGTACTGTCCGAGTAGGTTACCCCCTCGTAGGCAGCATCGAACAGGGACGCTTTGTCGGCAGCCCCATCGCCATCGTCCGCTGATTCATCCTCGCTTGAATCGTCATCACTTCGTTCGCCGGCGGCCAGTAGTTCTGAATTGTCTTCGGGCCGTTTTTTCGGCCTGCCTGCTTTGGCAAGACGAAATTCCGGAACTGCCCAAAACGTCTCACCATTGGCTTCAAGGTAGTCAAAGAATTTTTCGACCATGGACCAAACAAATTCCACTGACTTTGGTGAATCTCTTTGTTCCGAGTTTGGGTCGTTCGAATACTCAAACAACTGTTCCAGCCAGATGCGGGCTAGATCCGAATAGGAAGTATTTCCGCTTTGCAAACCAACTCGCTCGGCTTGACTCAACCAATGAACGAGCAATGCCATACCACCAACGAAGTCTCGACGGTCCAGAAGCGCTTCAATAACGAGAGCGTAGGCTTTTGGGGAATCGAACAAGTCCGCATGCGGAGCCCAGAACTTGAGATCACCCGCGGCGGCTCCACCTTGGTGCCACAACCGCAAGGCACGCGCCACCAATTGCGACGATTCAAGTGAATCTTGTGAATCCGTGGCCGCAACGTCGCTCACCTGGTGGGCTGCAAACTTGCGCCACCAGTCCGAAATCGCTTGGAATCGCTCTTCGGTTCGACGGGAAAGAGCCTCTTGGTCTGTCGCAGCCGCTTCACGCCAAAGTCTTGAGAGAAAACCAAATGTTTGCTCCATGATTTGAACGAGCTCTTCTACCCGTTCATCGATCACGGTGGAATCCGAGCCGATAAAGCGGGGGAAATTGCCGGCAAAGCCGAGGATGTTCCATGGATCAACTAAGGCTCCACATTCGACGCCGCGTTGAATCAAATCAAAAATTTGGTCAGGTACCTCGCCAGCTTTGGCTAACTCGCCACGACGCAACAATTGATTGCCTACAGTCAACAAACAATCGATCCGACACAGGATGCGAGCCGAGGGTACCTGCACGTCATCCGCCTCCTCTTTGGCAGCCGTAGCGCTCCCCATTCTCGCAAAGATGCGAGCCAGTTGCACATGTTCCACTTGAGATGCGCGCAGACGTGCTAAGGTCGTATTCAGTTGTTGACGCGCACCGCCAAGTGGTTGCCGTCGGATCGATGCCTCGTTGCGCAAACGCTCGGCATGCGGCCCAGAAAGGTTCTCTAAAAACTCAGTATAGAATGCATCCCGATACAAGGCTATCTGCGCAAGCAAGTTAACCAGTGTCGTCGTTGATGAAAATGAGTTGGCGCTCCCGCCGGATATTCCAGAAGCCATTAGCATGGTTCCAGCGAGTACGACCGCCGCTTCGGTAAGACTCTCTTGGTGAGGCAAATCTTTTTCCTTGGCGACTCTGTCTAGCAGCGCATCTACTGTGACTTGTTGCAACACAAATCGTCGGTAATACCCGCTCTGATCCATCAAGTGCGGATCCCACTGCCCGAAGTAATAATTCGGTCGCTTGTTGACTGGATGATCGAAGTCATAAGCCCGAGCGTCTAGAGCCAATTCGTCTATGTTGTTTGGATCGAACTGAGCCTCGCGCAAGATATGGGGAGAAGTGCGTCTGAGAATCTCGAGAGCTTTGCTGACAATCTCAAAGTAAGGTCCGAACGCAACGCCAACATCGCGAACATAAAGGGGTATCGGACGTAACCACTCATGACCATAAGGTTCCAATCGACGGCCCTCAAGAACGGCAACTGGACGAAAGCCAACATAATCATTTAACTGGTCGATCGCCTTGGCCACGATCCGATCGATTTCATTCCAAGAAGCTCCCTGCTGTAGCACGCATTCGATCGCACGACCCAGGAATAGCCCGTTGAAGAGTCCCTCAGGTTCCTGATGAAACAATAGATCGCTGTGGTAATCCAAGTAGTCTGGCAACAGATAAAGCCAAACTATTTGAAGAACTTGACTGGCCTGATCGCTTTCCCGAAAAATTTCTTTTTCATCTCGAAGCTTGCCAAGTCGGTCCTGCAGCCATTGCTGAATCGTTAGCCAAGGGGGCAAACCGGCATACGGGCTATACTGACCTGGCGTTCCAGCCAATGCCAGACCGTAAAGTCTATTCAAAGCCGCAAGCGATTTCGGATCGGACTTTCCCGACGAAAAATTAAGATAACCCAAAACATGGGCCAAGTCTTCGTCTCGTCCGTCCGTACTATTTTCGTTGGCCACCAGTTACCCCAGGCAATCCGTACCGCGAATTCGCTCACGCACTTACTTAGTTGCGCTTTGCCCGCTAGATTCGCTTATGGTAAATCGACTTGAAGAATCACGGAAGAGCCTGACCAACCAACAAAGGACGCATATCCAAGATTGTTGCATCTGTTTCAGTCGAATTTTACAGTGACAATTCCGCCCATTCCCATTTCATGCCCTAGATTTACTTGCCGTTTTGAGGTTTTGGGTTGGCAACGCGGAAGGCGTGAAGAAAGACATGGAAAGTTGCGACATTACCAAAGTTGCTGAGATACATCCAAGGCAAAGGGCTAGTCATGCAGTCAAGGAAAGCATAAAGGCTTCTCGTCTCTCGGTCGAAACCCCCGTCGATACGACTTTCGACAACGCGGAACGAGCTCTTGCCGAAGCGATTTCACCCGCTTTGTCGATTGAGCTTTCCGTGGTAATGCCGTGTCTCAATGAAGCTGACACTGTGGCCAGCTGTGTTCGAAAGGCAGTAGCGACCCTCGATGCAATGGGCATCCCATACGAAGTAATCGTCGCAGACAATGGCAGTTCGGATGGTTCGCAGGTGTTAGCTAACGCCGCCGGCGCTCGCGTGGTCCATGTAGCCGAACGAGGTTACGGTGCTGCTTTGATGGGTGGAATTCGTCAAGCTCGCGGGCGATTTGTTGTGATGGGAGATGCCGACGAAAGCTACGACTTCGCAACACTTCCACAATTCTATGAAAAATTGAAGTCTGGCATGGATATCGTTCAGGGTTGCAGACTGCCCCGAGGGGGCGGCACAGTCTTGCCTGGTGCAATGCCGTTTCTGCATCGATGGCTCGGAAACCCACTCCTGTCGAGCCTCGTGCGAACGATGTTTCGAACTTCGGTCCATGATGTGTACTGCGGTATGCGAGGCTTTCGGCGAGATTGGCAGGAGTCCCTTGATCAACGCTGTACCGGGATGGAGTTCGCGACCGAGATGATCATTAAGTCGACCTTGTTCGGCGGAGCAATGGACCAAGTCCCGATCACTCTGCATCCAGATGGTCGAATAAACCAAAGATCCCATTTGCGGACGTTTCGCGACGGATGGCGGACGCTTCGATTCTTTATGTTGCTGAGTCCGCGATGGACATTTTTGGTGCCTGGCCTTTCTCTCGGTCTGTTTGGGTTTTTGCTGTGCGCATTGGCGCTGCCCGGTTGCAACATAGCTGGCGTGACGTTGGATGTTCATACGCTGCTCGTGGGAACGCTTGCGATACTGATTGCGTCTCAACTGGTCTGGAGCGCAATACTGGCCAAGACTTTTGCAGTCACCGAAGGGGTTCTCCCGAAAAACGATCGGCTGGAAACATTCGCCCGCGTGATGACACTCGAGAGACTTCTGGTTGTTTCTTTTGCGATGGCGGCAATGGGGGCAACAATCATCGTCGGCATGTCCATCCAATGGATCCTGTCGGGCTTTGGAGCATTGCCCTACGCGACCAGCATGCGATGGATTATCCCTGCCGTCGGCCTCGTCGCGTTGGCCGTTCAAAGTGCGGCGTCCAGTTTTTTGCTCAGCGTGCTTCGAATGGCCAGACTGTAAGGCGGCCGCGACGCAACTTCCAATTCCTCTCTTGCTCCCGCCTAAGTCAACTTGTTACATTTGCAGAACCAAATTGCAATAAGCAAATTTGGCTACCCAAACAACACAACAATTCCAACAGGGAGGGAGTTGCGATGAACAGGCCGCCAGCCGAGTCGTTGACCGAGCGTGAACTGGAAGTGATGCATGTTTTTTGGGCTCGAGGACAGCAGTCCGCGCAGGATGCTCGCGATGAATTGGAAAGCCGCGGTCGCAATCTGACGTACACGACCGTCGCCACTCTCTGCAAAATTCTATGGGAAAAGGAGTTTCTCGAACGGGTTGGCGAGGCTCGTCCGTTTCAATTCAAACCCGCGAAATCGTTCCAAGAAGTCTCCAAGCATCTCGTTTCCGACTTGATTCATCGCGTTTTTCAAGGCTCCCGAGAACAGCTTTTGCTCAATGTTATCGGCAACAAAAAACTGTCGAAGCAGAAACTCGCGATGCTTGAGGACTTGCTCCGCGAAGACGAAGGAGCCCAGTCATGAACATAACTGCTTTTTCGATCGCTTGGGCATTTCTTCAGATTGCACTTCTTTGCTCGCTATCGCTCATCGTCGCGTTGTTGCTAAGAGGTCGTCGACCGCAATTGGTAACAGCCATGCTTTCGGGAACATGTGTCGCATCGCTACTCCTCGCAATGATCTCGGTGGTTCCGCGGTTTCAATGGACGCTCGCGGTCGATGACACTCCACAAAGATCAGTGGTACCTAGCAGGCCATTGGGCCACCACTTGGACAAACCAAATTCAGTTAACCCAGGCGATAACGAGGGAAGTAAACCGCAGGGTAATACCGACCAAACAGAAACGGCCCACTCGATCACAGCTTTCGGTCCCAATAGCTTCCATGCTATTCGTCAATTCCTTTCGCTGTATCTTCAGCGAGTAGATCGCGAGGTTCGAGAGGCCGAAGTCTGGCAGCAGCCGGTAGCCAACGCTCGAAATTTCAGCCTGTTGCTGTTCGTGCTGAGCGGACTAGGTGCAATGTCGCTCTTGTGGTGTTCGAGTTGGCTCTTTATGCGCCGAGTACTTCGGTGCAGCCAATTGGTTAATGATCAGCACATACTAAGCATGGTTGCATCCCAAGCTCGCGATTTTGGATTGAAACGGACTCCCTCGGTTCGCGAATCCATGCTAGTCCCGATCGGAGCTACGGTCGGCTGGCGTCGCGTGACGGTGCTGCTGCATACCGATTGGCGAGAATGGTCTACCGATGAAAGGACCGCGGTGATTGCCCATGAGTTAGCTCACGCCGCGCGACACGATTTTGCTTGGGTAATCATCAGCAGTTGGACCCGCATCTTGTTGTTCTTTCATCCGATGGTTCACGCGTTGATCCATCGTTTAAGATTGGAACAGGAACTTGCAGCGGACCAGTTGGCAGCAGGTAAGTTAGGTAATGCCAAAGCTTATGGACGAGCCTTGGCAAGTTTAGCAGTGCGTAGTCAACAAGGCTTGGTTACTTCGAATGCGAGGTTGGGCTCGATGTTGGCAGCAGGACAGATTTGTGTAACTAGGAGAGTAACGATGTTAAGGCAAGGAAGCTTAAAACCCATTCAATCCCGATCCCGCTGGTCCATTTGGGCTGTAGCTGTGGTCGCGTGTACGGCAATCCCGCTTGCGGGATTGCGAGGCATAACCCAAGATCCCGTTGCGGAAAGGAAGCCCGATAATGCGTCGCCAAAAGACAACGAACCGGCCGATCCGGCGAAACCAATGCCGCTCTCGAAGGAATTTCTCGCTGCCTATCCGCCTGTGGAACTGGCGGGATCCATGGTCTATCGCCCTGGCCGATTACGTGCAGGGGAGTTTGGCCCTGAAGCAGCTTGGTTTCAAGAGTGGTTTGCCATTAGTGTACTAGGCAAGCCCATGCCGGATCGAGCAACCGTTCATGGTGAATGCAAAGGGATCCTCAAATGGACCGACGAAGAGCGCATGCATGGAGGATTCGATTTGTCAGCAGGTTTCCGTGAAGGAGAATCAACTCTTCCTGGTC
>JANLUJ010001141.1:0-4103 GCA_031363425.1 Pirellula sp. | reverse complement strand
TCTCCTAAATGTGTTGACCAAGTCGGTCGGCGAGCCTCTTCAATGTCTGGCTTGCGTCTCCCTCAGAGAGTTTGGCATGGATCAAATGCAATTGGGATTTATCAGACCAAGCTTCGTTCAGGGCCGCATCAAACTCCATTTCGTCATTGACGAGATAGCCTTTCCCGCCGCCGTAAACGTCGGGCAATTTCGAGTAGTTCCAAACCGCAATCTCGTTGTACTTCCAAGTCCCGGTCTGTAGGAACCGTTCCGTTCCGTAACCGTGATTGTCAAGCACGATTATGATCGGCGAGTATCCCAAGCGAATCAGCGAAGACATCTCTTGACCGGTCATCTGGAACGCCCCGTCCCCCACTATAACAAGCACTCGATCTTCTGGTTTAGCGACGCAAGCACCCAATGCAGCCGGGACGGAAAAGCCCATCGACGTATAATAGGCAGGGGACAAGAAGTCGGTGCGCTCGTGGATCACCAGTTCTGACGAAGCGAAAAGCGCATCACCGATATCGGCGATGACGATAGTCTGAGCATCGATTTGGCCATTGATTCGAGAAATCATTCGACTGATTTCAAGAGCCCTTCCGGGTTCCGGTTGGAAGTTTCCTGGGTGCTTTTGGCGCAAAACATCTGGTATGAATCGATGAGCCGGTTGAGCGTTGGCGATAATCAATCGATCCAAGAAATCAGCGAGCGGTACGTTCGGATAGTGATGATAAGAAATTTGCAGTTGCTCACTCGTGGCATAGATACAACTCTTGACATCGAGTTGAGCAGTGTAGATACCTAGATTGATGTCCGTCATGAACGCACCAAGAAGCAAAACGCAATCACTATCTTCGACATACTGCGTAACTTCCTCGCGCCCCATTGCCCCTTCGTAGAGGCCCACGTAAAGCGGGTGCGTTTCGTCTACAACGCTCTTTCCAAGAATCGTCGCGGCGATCGGAAATTTGGCTTGCTCGGCCAATTTCATCAATTGATCCTGCAGCCCAAATCGATGGATCTCAACTCCCGCGATGATGATCGGCTTTTTGGCTTGATTGATTCGATCGACAGCGTCCCGGACGGCTTCGTCCAGCGCTTGCGAATCAAATTGCGTATTGGGTCGACGGAATGCGTGCGCAATCGGCGGGATAACATCGACCATATCCCTTGGTAACTCGATGTAGACGGGACGCTTAAACCGATAGCAAGCATCCAACACACGATCGATCTCACTAAAGGCGACTATCGGGTCAACCAATTCCGTGGCTGCGATGCAAAGCTTTTCAAAAACCTCACGTTGCGTACTAAAGTCTCGGACTTTGTGATGAAGAAGGGGGTTGTTGATGCGTTCGTTCAAGCCGGGCGAACCGCTAAGTAAGACCACCGGGGACTTTTCGGCGAAAGCTCCTGCGACGCTGTTGCAAACCGACAATCCGCCCACACAATACGTTACGCAGAGTGCCCCCATCCCTCGAATTCTTGCATACGCGTCGGCAGCAAAGCCGGCGCAATCCTCGCGCGTGCAGCCGACCACATTGATGGGACTCTTTTCCAACATGCTATAAAAATTGAGTATGTAGTCGCCTGGGATCCCAAAGCAGTCGCGGATTCCATAATCCTGTAGCCGATTGATAAGGTATTGACCAATTGAAACATCCAACTGACTTGGCCGTTGGCTGATGGTGCTTCGACTATCCGTCTTTTTTCCGATGGAGCTAAGCGCGTTGCTCATTTGATTTCCGTTCTGTTAAAAATGCGCCGGAGACCGTCGTTTGCCCCCGGTCTTGTGCCACACGGTTCAATGTCATACGGTCCAGGGGTCATGATACAGGTAGAGTTCGTGTTGCCGCTTGTTTGAGGCGACCGGCAGGCAGAATAGTACCAGTAACACGACGCGCGAGCTAGTGACTTGGAAACTGGAATCACTAGCTTGCGCGTCGTGCTAAGTAGGGTTAATCTGCCGGTCGCCTTAGAGGATTGCATCATTGTATGCTGCAACTCAAGTTTTTGGGTACCGCCATCGGAACAACCGTCACAATCGTCCCTTTTTCGAGAGCTCGGATCGCTTTCCAAATGCTCATAATCCCGCTGCGATGAAAAGGGCGAGCTAGGCTATTCGGGTTAATCCCCAACGACCGTTGGTTCAGTATTTTTTTTCGCTCGCTTATTGGACTTTGCGCCGCAATGTCGAATCAAAACCAAAACCCTATTCGCGTCGCAGACCTTTCCGAATCGGTGTACGTACCCCGCGTGCCCGCCGCCCCGACCGCAAAGAACTCAGCGGAAGCTGCAAAAACAAGCCGTTCTAAGCTTTTGCAGGAACACGAATCGCAATACGTTTGGAACACGCAACCAGACGACCTGGACAAGTCCAAGTTGTCAGTTACGGCTGACGCTATTAAGGGCTACGCCAAAACCGATAGCGGTTTTCAAAGTATCGAGCATCAGGACTTGGCCGAAATTCGAGCTCAATTCGCATACGAATCGGAGCAAAGCATCGCCGAGCTTTTGCCGGTCGTTGTCGAGGAACTCAATTCCAACAACGAAGCGACTTTCGTTTGCGAGTTCTTGGAGCAAATGCTCACAAGCCCATCCATTTTGGAACCTCCAAAAACGACGCGGGTTTGGGGGCTGGACTACCACGCAGTCAATATGGAACAAACGCTCGACTACTTGGAACACGTCATTGCCGTGCGGCAACCGAGTTATGCGGTTACGGCCAATTTGAATTATGCCATGTTGTGCGTAAAGAATCCACGATTGGCCGCTTTCACACAAAAGGCAGCTTTGACGCTGTGTGATGGAATGCCGGCTCTTTGGCGAAGTAAGCTCAATTCAGTCAAGTTACCAGAACGTGTGGCTGGTGCCGACTTGATTTATCGATTGACCGAACGCTGTGCGATCAAAAAACTTCGCGTGTATTTTTATGGCGGTTCGGATGGGATTGCGGAAAGAACGGCCAAACGGTTGAAGGAGCTCTATCCAAAGCTAATCCTGGCTGGAGTCCAGTGCCCCCCGTTTCGAGCATGTAGTTCTGAAGAGGTTAAGTGTCAGATCGCGAGGATCAAACAAGCCAAGCCCGATCTGCTGTTGGTTGCACTTGGTCAACCCAAGGGAGAATACTGGATCGAAGATCATCTTGAGGAACTAGGTGTCCCACTAGCGATCCAGTTAGGAGCATCCTTTGATTTCGTTGCCGGGAACGCAACACGCGCTCCCATGTTTATGCAACGGATGGGCTTGGAGTGGCTGCATCGCACCATGAAAGACCCGAAGCGTTTGGCTCCACGCTACTTCGGTAACCTGGTTTTCTTGGTCAAAGCCATACGACGAGAATTGATCGAAAAACTGTCATAGCAGGGCAGCTTACTCACGCGAGGCGGGAATTAGTTCACCGAAGCTTGGGCCGCTTGCCCGAGTTTCACACGGCCCAGGGGGCCATGCTACGGCAAGCAACGCGGACGTCGACGCGTTAGACCTTAGACCAGTCGCGGCGTTGTCGGCTGCTAGGTATGGCCATTTTTTTGCGGTATTTGGTGATCGTTCTTCGTGCGACTCCCAGACCTTGCTTCTTGAGCTCTTCGACCAAGTCGTCGTCGCTTAGCGGATTTGTTTTGTCTTCTTTGCCGATGATTTCTTGCAGCTTGATTCGTATTGTTTCGTAGGCAACGTCCTCTCCGTCGGCACTTTGGGTTCCGAAGACGAAGAATCGCCTCAGTGGCAAGATTCCTCTTGGAGTTTGTATCCATTTGTCATCGACCGCCCGCGAAACCGTAGTAACGTGAACGCCAACTTGGTCTGCAATCTGCTGCATTTTTAGCGGCTCGATCGACTCAGGACCTTCATCTAGAAATTTCTTTTGGTAGTCGACGATCGCCTGGGAAACGCGAGTCAAAGTTCGACGTCTCTGTTGGATCGATTCGATTAGCCACTGAGCGCTACCGATCTTTCTCTTAATGAACTCTTTTTCTTCTTCGCTGGCTTTAGGGTCACCCAGTCTTCGCCGGTAGTATTCGCTGATCCGCAATGGTGGCAATGAATCATCCACCAACCGGACGGTATAGACACCCTTTTCATTCGATTCGACGATCACGTCGGGAGTCACGAGCGGTACGTGA
>JANLUJ010001062.1:0-3964 GCA_031363425.1 Pirellula sp. | reverse complement strand
ACGCATTCAGTAAGTCGATCTGGATGCGTTTTTGCTGCGATTGCGCAATGCAACTCAAGGCCAGTCATTATCGCCCGTTATTTCGCCGTTACTACCGCCTTTTCATAGAACTTCACCAAATCCTCGCGAAGCTTCACCATGGAAGGTTGGTAGATGTACATCATGTGCCCACCCTCGTAGAAATGGTAGTCGATGTTGTTCTTGAGCATTGGTTCTAGAAGCAAGTGATCGGTGGTGTTCATCATAGCAAAGTGCGGCGTTGCCAAGTCGTAGTAACCACAAGCCAAAAACACTTTCAAATAGGGATTGGCGGTCATCGCCTTTCGAAGAGTTTCGGTTGCGTCCACATAGCGACCCTCGAATCGTTTGTAGCTCCATGGCTGCACGTTGCCCGTCAGGATTTCGTATACTCGGTCCTCTTCAAATCCAAGTTCGCGACGGACGTAGTCATTGAATGTGGCGGTGAACGGTCCAAAGATGGCCGCTCCGCTTGCATCGTATTCGTAACCAGCGCCAGCGTCATCCCGATCGATGCCGACATAGCGGCTATCGAATCGGCCCACCGTGCGACTCTTGGATCGCAAAAGCTCTTTGCCAAAGCGGTCCTGATCGATCCGAAGTTTAGATTTTGTGACGAAGCTATTGGACAATCCCGTGTACCGCGAGACGAGTTCAGCCACCGCTCGGAATTCCTCGGGTGGCAGGGACGTCCCCCTTAATAGCCCGGCAGCGTATCGTCCGTTTGCAAACTCTTCGGCTTGTTTGACAACGTCCGCGAGAGGTTGGCTTTGCAAATCGGCTGGCAATGCTTTGTGGTACCAAGCTGTCGCCGCATAGGTCGGAAGGAAGGTGATGTATGGCAGATCGTTGCTACCTCCAAACCTCAATGTTTGGAAATTGATGACACCCGAAACGATGACCGCTCCGTTCAGTTCCATGTAGTAGCGATCTTGCAAGTATCCGGCCAAGCCTGCTGCTCGCACGCCTCCGTAGCTTTCGCCCAACACGAATTTAGGACTTAACCAGCGCTTGTATTTGGTGGTCCAATCATGGATGAATTGGCCTACGCTCCTGAGGTCCTCTTCGTAGCCATGGAATTGCGACTTTTCCTCGCCTTCAGATGGGCGGGAATAGCCGGTGCTGACCGGATCGATGAACACTAAATCCGTTACGTCCAACAAACTCAGTGAATTTTCTTCGAGCGAGTAGGGTGCACGCAAGGGTGTAGCATCATCGGGGAACCGAATGCGCTTGGGGCCGAGCATACCCAGGTGAAGCCAGACGCTGCTGCTGCCAGGGCCGCCGTTAAAACAGAATGTGACGGGCCGTTTACCAAGTTCGTTGATGCCTGTCCGCGTGTAGGCTATGAAAAACATTTCCGCCTTGGACTTCTGGGCATCATCCTTGATAGGCAATTTCCCCGCCATCGCCTCGTACGAAACGGTCTTGCCATCGATTACGATCGAATGGGTGGTGGTTACGATCGTTTCTTTCTTGCCAGCATCTTTATCGGCCTCTGATTTTTTTTCTTTTGCGTCGGTCTTGTCCAAAGCCTTCTTTGACTCCGCCGCCGATTTTTCCTGTGCAAAGATCGGAACCGAGACGGCGGAAAGAGCGAGGACCCCGCTCAAAAACACTTGGGGCAACCCGACTGAAATAACTGGCATATTGAAACGACCTTAAATGAGTTCAAATTCACTTGTCAAACCTCGGTACCATTCTGATCAGAGAAGCCAACATAAACTAGTGCTTTGTCCAGATTAGGAATTGGGCTTGGCCGTAGTGGATCTTGTTAAAGATCCGAAGCCTGCTGGATCTTTAACAAGATCCACTACCCAAAAATGCAATCTGGACAAAGCACGAGTGCTTTGTCCAGTTTGAGAATCTGGGTTGGTATGCAGAGTGGCACGGCGGTCTCCGCCGTGATTTCTCGGCCTGGACGACCTCGCCACATTTTGCTAGTTACCTAGCTCTTTAGACGACACTTAAGACTTCGCCATGGCTGTCGAGCACCTTCTTAGGATCGACTTCTAGCCAGTCTCGAAGAACACCCGCGTAAACGTCTCGAAAGTCGGTGGTGTTGAGCGGCGCATTTTCAATGAGAGTTTGCAAATCAAGAGGCCGGCCGTAAATGCCTCCTCGCACTCGTTTGCCAGCGAGGAACATGGGGCCAGCTGTCCCATGGTCCGTTCCCGCCGATGCATTCTCGACGACTTGTCGACCAAATTCGCTGAAGCACATTACCAATACTCGCTCACCGTTTCCGCCCGCATTGACCTCTTGGAGAAAGCCTGAAATGGAATTCGACAATGAACCAAGCAGTCTGCTGTGATCGCTAAGTTGTCTGCTATGCGTGTCGTAGCCCGATTGAATCGCATAGTAAACTCGCGATCCAAAGTCAGCCTGAATCAAGTCCGCGATGACGCTCAATTGCTTTGCAAGTGGACTGTCCAGTCGCGACAACGTAGAGTCCGACTTCGCCTTCTTGGTTTCATGCAATGCCCTCAATTGCTCGGAGGTTGCATATGCCTCAACAGCGGACTGACGCAAGAAATTGGCAAGTGGCATCGCTGATTGAGTCGACTCGACTGAGGCAACAGCGTCCTGCCTGAGTATGTTCGAATGGGCAAACTCGCTCAACGATTCGATGCTCGCCGTTTTGCTCTTTCGACCGCGAATCGCATTGGGGACCGAACCCGCATACGTGGATACCGACGATGGAATACTAGTGCGCGGCGTAACTAAATCCATACCGCGTCCTAACCAACCGACGTCGCGGTGCAACTCCACATCGGTCCTCGCTGTATGCCATACCGCCATGCTGACATCGTGTGACCGGTTTGGATTGGGATAGCCAACGCCCTGCACGATCGCGAATTCGCCATCCTCGTAGAGCTTGGCCATTTCGCGCATCGATGGATGCAATGCGAGCGTACCGTTCAACTTCAACAGTGCATTCTCATCCAAACGCAATGCCGTTCGATTGCCGAGATAACCATCATCCTTGTACGGAACGAGCGTGTTTAGACCGTCGTTGCCACCTGCCAATTCCACCACCACCAATATCTTGTCCTGGACAACTTGCGTTGCATCGCAGGTCTGTTGCAAGAAAAATGGTATCGTGGGCGCAAATGAAATGAGGCCCGTTTGTTTTAGGAAATGTCGACGCGATGGCATGTTGTTTATCCCCTTTTAGTGGTCGGACCACATTGTGGAACGGCTGTCCTCAGCCGTTTGTGAATTTTTCACACAAAAACAGTTGAGGACAACTGTTCTACTCTGTTCTAACTCAATTGGTTTTCGGGTTCGGTCAAGATTCGCAACACAACGCGACGCAATTGATCATGTTCTGTTGTTTTGACGTCGCTCCCATCTCCGTAACGCACGACAGCATTGGGCAGATTCGAAATCAGCAAACCGTAAAACTCGAGAACCTGTTCGCGATTCTTCTTAAAGCCATGTTGTCCCGCCAGGCGTTCGAAGTCGAATGACGAATGAGCGGATTGGTGAAGCTTGCCAGCAATAAGCGAATCTGCAAAGCCATGGCGGGCCAAGACGCTGCGAGTATGAACCCACTCGCGACCGTCTGGCCAACCAAAGACGTTGGGAGGATGGAACAAATCTTGACCGAGCTTGCGCAGTTCAGCTGCCAATAGTAAAGTGCTGGGTGGATCCTGTTGCATCTCCAGCGCACGCGCCGTTCCAATCACGATCTCGACCGGACCGGCAATGCGGCTACGGATGTTTGCTATGGAAAAGAACAATCGGCTGCGAAGGATGGTTTCGACCCCCCATGCAATGCTCAGCTCATTATTTCGCAACCCTGCTGCAAGTTCGTTAAGCGACTGTTGATCAACCACCCCTTCGCCAAAGAACATTTCGCACAGCCGACCTGCGATACGTTTAGCGGTCGCGTCTTGTTTCAATAATAATTCCAAAAGTCCATCGCCATCGAATTGGCCTT
>JANLUJ010001030.1:0-2851 GCA_031363425.1 Pirellula sp. | reverse complement strand
AACCAGGCAATGCTAACAAAGTAGCTTGGATGAAGTCATCGGCTTTGTCCGTTGATATGCCGAGCGCTCCAAGAGAGCGAGCAATCGAGTCCATGGCGGAGTCGCCGTACGCAGATTCCACGCGGAGCAGTCGCACGAGCTCATGCATCCAGCTTTCAGTGATCTGAGACTTGCCAATGAATAGCTTTAGAAAACAGCGATAAATCCCTTCTTCCCGATTCGGAATAATCCATTGCACAAATCCTTGGTCGATAAAACTACCCAAAAATCGAATGAGCAAATCATGAACCTGCACATCGCAGTCAAATTTGGTACAGGATAAAACGATATCTCGATGGCGACGTACCCTCACTTCATCGGAAACGATATCACCCGCGACTTCCGCTCCATGATGACAAATTCGATACAAGAACCCCAACGCAAAACTTCGCCACGTTTCCTCAGTCCAATGTTCGATTCGATTTCGATTGAACTCACTAAATAGACCTCGTAACAAATCTTCCAGCGAGCAGGGAAAACGGTTCGAAGAATCCGGCATTTCGCGCATAGTCCATCGCCGAACTGCATCCACCATCGCTTTGTCGGTGGTAACGTGCACGTCAGGGCGAAAGCGTTTTAAGGCATCGGTTTCAGCAATGAACCATCGTAGCTCATTGTCTTCGCCCGTTTGAATTACGTGGTCCAACATCATCCGTCGAAGTTGAGATCGTGTTGATTCCCGAAAAATGCGTTCGTTCGCTCGCTCCCCCAAATCGCTTTCAATGACAGCCGCGAGATCCTCAGGCCGAATGCGCCCACTTTCGACCTCTTGCCGATACTGCGATTCCGAAAGGTAAGGCTGAGCTCCGTAGATTTCCAAGCCTTTCACAACCGCTTCTTCGAACTTGAAATCCTCAAAGGCATGAAGTGTATTGTGATGGACGAATACTGAGATGGGGCCCTGGGCCGGGAGAAAATGGATCGCATGTTCCATGGCATGCCGGACTGCGCCAGCAAATTCAGATTCAGAATGGTTTTGCGTGTCCTCTGTCATCAATTCTAAATTCAATGGATGTCCTGCCAACTGTCTGTCCACAAGTCGTGCTTTGGTGTGTTGTGATGTCAGCTATCGTAACCGAATGCAGCTGGGTTATTCCATAGATGTTCTCCGTAAACGCCCATTTTAAGCCCTTGTGTCAATTACAAAGCTGTAATGATATTAATGAAACTTCGAGACTCCATGAGTGACTAGTTTCGGTTTTTCCGCATCCGTCGATCGATACGATCGTCAAAGCTTGCCCCCAAGCTTGCCCGCAACGGCAGAATCATCGCATTAGAACCAATTGCCTCCATCCGTCGCCCGTTTCAGGAGTAAGTTTACCGGGATGTTTTTTCTGAAACCGAGCACAGACATGAAGCCATCACAGCCTCGCTCAAAGTTGTTTTCCAATTGCATACGCCCACATTTGTACGCAGTTGTTCCTGGAGTCGTCGGTTTTTCCATTGCGTTTGCGATCGCTTGGTCGCGTTGGCCTGAACCGTCGATGCATGATGATTTCGGCAATCTTTTGGTAGCGTCAACGCTATTGGAGGGTCGGCTTGCCAATCCAGTGCCATCGGCTTGGCAATCGATGGAGACATTTCATGTTGTTTTTCAGCCATCGTATGCTTCGAAGTACCCTATCGGCCTCGGTGCGTTTCTAGCACTCGGCAAATTATTTTTCGGATCTTTTGCCGCTGGCTTGTGGCTTTGTGCCGGACTGGCTTCCTTTGCCATCGCATGGATGACCAGTGCGCATTTCCCTCGACGTTGGGGATTGGCAGCGGGTTTGATGACAGCGACGCACCCCTATTGGCAAAACGGTTGGTCTCAGGAGTTTACCAATGGATGGTTGGCAGTGACTGGTGTTGCTCTGGTTCTTGGGGGCTTGCTACGAATTCGTCGAACCTACCGCAAAACGTCTTTGTTAAATGGTTCGATTGCTCTGCGCAGTCGTTATACGGCGATCTTGGGTGTTGGTTGCGTATTGACACTATTTTCGCGTCCGTTTGAAGGCGGACTTGTTTGCGGATTACTTGGTCTCTATTTTCTCCCTGTGCTAGTCAGACGGGATCTTCATTTGGAGACTCGATTTTGGCACGCAGCATTGCCTGGAATTGCAATTCTTGGGTCGGGCATTGCATTGCAACTGATTGTCAATCAATCGATAACCGGTCACGCATTCGAACTGCCTTATCAATTGCACGAATCCCAGTACGGAGTCGCCCCGGTCTTCATCTGGCAGAGGCCACACGAGCCGACTTTAGGGCATCGATTTGCAGAACAAGTGACGTTCCATCGGGGCTGGTCGATGGATGCGTACAATCGGGCCGCTTCGTTCCATGGTTACTTCAATATGCTCCGGCAGCGGATCGAATTCTTGGTCAACCACTGGGGGCAGCTTTTGGCATTCGCGCCAGCCTTTATGATCGTGTTGCGTCCCGAAAGACGTAGATTCATTGGATTCATTGCATTGCTCGTTATTGCCGTTTTGATAATCAACTGCATCCCCTGGGCAGTACCTCAATACGTATCTCCACTCATTCCCGTAGCAATGTTTATTGCCTGCTCAGTGGCTCGCGGATTAATAAATCGAGTAGTGCAAATGTTTCAAATACCAACTCGACCGATTGGCATCGAATACGCTTTCTTTGCTTCCGTTATGTTGTTTCAATGTTCAACGAGTTTGAGTATCGCTTACGCGCGAAGCACTCGGAGCGAAGGCTGGGAAACAACTTGGGCTGAAAGAAGGGCAAGCTTGGTTCAAGAACTGAGGAATCAACAAGGTTCCGATCTTGTGTTTGTCCGTTACACATCCGACTACGATATCGT
>JANLUJ010000999.1:0-7284 GCA_031363425.1 Pirellula sp. | reverse complement strand
TTGAATTTGTGACAAATTGGTTACCGGTAGAATTCCAGGTACGATGGGAACGTTGATGCCTGCCGAAATACAGCGGTCTCGAAAGCGGAAAAAGTCTTCGTTGATATAAAACAATTGCGTTACGATGATGTCCGAACCGGCGTCGACTTTTCGCTTGAGGTTTTCGAGATCAACTTCGGCGTTTGGTGCCTCCTGGTGAACTTCGGGATAGCCGGCGACGGCAATTCCCAGATGCGGAAACTCAGACCGAATCATTGAGACCAACTCGTTGGCGTACTTGAGCCCGCCTGCCGTTTGGTGAAACTCGGTTTGGCCTTTGGGCGGATCGCCTCTCAATGCAACGATGTGTTCCGTTCCTTGAGCGATCGCGGTTTGTAGGTACCCTCGGAGCTGTTCTACGGTTGAACCAACACAGGTTAGATGGGAGGCTACCGGGACGTCGAATCGGGACTTTACCTCGCTTAAGATTTGAAGTGTTCGATCGCGAGTGGAGCCTCCTGCTCCATAGGTGCAAGTAAAAAAGTCAGGGGAAAACTCGATCAACTCTTGGACTGCTTCCAAAAGTAGTCCAACCCCGTCATCCGTTTTTGGGGGATACAACTCGAACGAGAGGCCCGGTTTCTTCTGTTTAAAAAAATCACCCAGCCCCATTTTAATTTATCCTCGTCTAAAAGCTCGTTGCCGCCAATACCATCGTGTCCTGCAGAATTGTGCCCCAGAAACTCGATCGTACCAGAGTAACAAAAGCTGGGTATCGATCAAGATTCGTTGCAGCCAAGTTTACCGCGTGTTTCAATTCGTGATTCACAAATCGCCCAAGACTTTCTAAAGTTACGATATGAACTTCCATGAGTACAACGCACGCAAAGAGCACAAGGCAACCCGCAAATGCATATAAAGCAGCATGAACCTCTCCTTAATAAGCGAATCCTGGCATTTGTTGGAGATGCTTACGAAGATCTTGAACTCTGGTACCCAAAGCTTAGGCTGATCGAAGCTGGAGCGACATTTATTGTGGCAGGTGAAGCGGCGTCCACCATTTATTCAGGTAAAAACGGTTATCCGTGCAAATCCGACATTTGCATTGACGATGCAAAGTCTGCCGACTTTGACGCAGTCTTGCTGCCAGGTGGATTTATGCCGGATCGACTACGGAGATTGGAGTCGGTAAAACGGCTCATTGCAGAATTTTCTGGCCAGAACAAATGTGTTGCCGCGATCTGTCATGGCGGTTGGCTCGCGATTTCGGCGGGGGTCTACCGAGGAGTGCGTGTAACGGGATCACCCGGAATCAAAGACGATCTGGTCAATGCTGGAGCGATTTGGGAAGACTCACCTGTCGTCGTCGATCGTCATTTCGTAAGCAGCCGAAAACCAGATGACTTACCATGGTTTGCGTACGCAATGATTGCAGTGATCGGGCAGGCACAAGAGACCGGCAGGTTTAACCCTAACTAGCACGACGCGCAAACTAGTGATTCCAGCATCCAATTCACTAGCTCGCGCGTCGTGTTACTGGTACTTTTCAGTCTGCCAGTCGCCTAAAAACAAAAACGCCGAATTCGCGCAATGTTGGCTGCGTAAATTCGGCGTTCATGGATAAATCGGCGGACACATCCGCAAGCGATGTACCTTGAGATCAAGCTGCGCGACGAAAGGGACTTTGTTCTGCAACCGGCGGTCGGACTTCCCCGTCCAACTCAAGTTCCGTACGGAGGATTTTGACGTGCGAGGGAGCTTGTACCCCGATACGCACTTTGTCACCGTTAACACGAACAATAGTAACGACAATATCGTCGCCCAGGTGAATACACTCGGATTCTCTCCTGGACAAAATCAACATAAGCGAGATTCCATTCCCATGATTTTTGTTGGTGGGTTCGCGGAGTCATCCGACGCAACAACCCGAACAGTTGCGGCAAATGTCGTGGTCAAATGTCCGGCTTAAGCTGCAGAAAGAACTAAGTCTTTCACGCAACGTATGCCGGCACGTTGGCCAGAGGAGTCATAAAACAAAACCCTGGCAGTCTCGATATCAAAGACCGCAGTCAATCGAATGCTGCGAGGGCCATGTAAGCAATAAAAAATTCCGCAGGGAAGCCCCTGCTTACGTAGTAGTTTTTCTGTCAGGGGAAATGCTTTCGGAAGAAGTTGGTTTTTGTTGCAAATTTCTTCTTCAACAATTTCCCGTATATTGATGAACTTAGGCAATTCAAACCACCCATGCTGCTGGAGTATCATTTCCAAATACCATGTGCGATACAAAACTCCGACTATCGAAAACTTGACTTCGCGAAGCCAGTAAGACAGGGAAGTTAGGTAAGATGTTCTATCGGTTGAAGACGCTTAAGATTTGATATCGGAGTGAAGGACATCTACGACAAATCAAACATGTGGGTGTCGGTGTTGGAACCTTAGTGCGAAGCCAATCTACTGGAACTCTCAGCTTAGAATCCCTCGAATTTGATGCATTCCAGTGTTTTTGTTCATGCGTGGGAAAGCGAGAGCCAGGCTGGGGGCGTTAAAAGTTTGGTGTCATGGCGTTTGGAGCTTGCGCAATTTCTGTTCCTTGAAAGACTCCAGAGGCAAAGTAAGCTTCGAGAGGAAAACGCACGCCATTGAGCTTGTCTCAGTGGTAGCGACGTTTGGTAACCAAAAAGCATTTGCAACGCTTCGTTGGCACGCCATACGGGCTTGACCCGATGGTTGCTGGTCTCCGCCCGCCCCGCTCGCCGACGGATCTAAGTCGCAGTTCAATGGCCTATTTGCTATAGCGGTACCTAAAGATGCACCACAGTGTGCTAAAAAGATCGCGTACCCCGATCTTTTTGCCTTCATGCCATGAGCGGCTCTGGTAGGAGATAGGAATTTCGCGAATACGTATTTTCTTGCGAGCTAGTTTGGCGGTTATTTCCGGTTCAAATCCAAATCGGCGTTGTTCAATAGGAATACTCTGGATAAGTTCTCGGCGAAAGGCTTTGTAGCATGTTTCCATATCGGTTAGATGTTGATTCGTCATCCAGTTGCTGAAGGCGGTCAAGCAAGCGTTGCCAAATCGGTGGAAAGCTGACTGATCCTGGCTCGAATTAGCAAGATACCTTGATCCGTATACTACATCTGTTTCCCCATCGAGAATTGGCTGGATAACTCTCAAAATATCTTGGGGGTCGTATTCCAAGTCCGCATCTTGAACAATAACGATGTCGCCGGTTGCGAGCTTAATGCCTGTTTGGATTGCTGATCCCTTGCCTTGATTGCGCTCGTGAAGAATCACTTCTATGCCGGGACGCCCTAGCATCGATTGAATTGCTTCACGAGTCCCATCTGTGCTGCCGTCGTCGACAACGATTATTTGTTTGCTAACGTCTAGTACGTACACGGACTCCACGACACGAAGAATTGTCTTCACTTCGTTGTATGCTGGAATAATAACACTCAATCGAGGCGTTCCGACTGAATCCCTCTGTGCGTCTGCGATCAGGCTCGACGCTTGGTCCAAATGCCGTAATGCCGTATCCGTTGGCAATAGCTCGACCCGTGGAAGTACAATCGGCGAACAACCAATAGAGTGGAGGTTTGCCTGAAATAGTTCTGGATTGTGCATAGTTGAATCCCGTTATCGGGACGAAATCGGCAGCGAAGATTGATAGCTATGTCCAAAGTATCGGACCTGCAATCCAAATGAACCGCATTAAAAGAGAAAGTTGGGCTAAAGTATTCGATGCGGACATCATTTAGGACCGCTTCCTCAGCCAATATCCATTGTCACGGTCGGAACAACCAGGTGATGAATATCGATTAAGACGTTTGAGATTCAACATTCGCGATTATTTCCCGAGTTCGCAAGCAAATACAAGGCCCGAAAGCTGTACAACCTCCAAGCAGGTGGAATTCAGAAATACCGCATGCTTGCCCTCAATGGCATTCACATTCGGACATGTGAGCCGCCGGGCGCTAGCCGCGGGTGACTTAAATTCAGTGAAATTGCCTCGTTGCACCGGCGGCTATCGCCTTGCCGCTCACCAAGTGAGTGCCATTTGGCTTGTCCTGCTGGATTGTACTGCTTCCAAGCTAAACCAGGCGATCTGGCTGTGATCGCAGACGTGCAACTCGGCACTGCTCTAGGCACGTAGTGAACCGCAACGGAAACGAGTTCGCTTCACACATTCGAATGCAATATGACATGAAAAACTGACCCCTGCGGATTTCGCGAATGAACCGCGCTGCCCCCAGCATTGTTCAAGTCGTTTTGCCCCGAAAAGTCCGCAGGGGTCGAGTGTCTGGCTATCGATAGTTCCTTATCGGGTCCGATCGGAATGCTAAATAAGCGATCTTTAGACTTTTGCACTGAGGAAATCCCCACTACTTTGAAATCAAAGTGCGTTTTCCCGTTTTTGCTGATTTGTAAATTGCGGAAATCAATTCGACGCTCTTTCTACCCTCCAGTCCATCAATTGATGATGGCGTTCCCTTCTTGATCCCATGCAAGAAATTAATGAAAAGGTCGCGATGGGCTTTGTGTCCAATCGCGGCTGGGTCGGCTGCCCCGCCCCCCGTGACATTGCAATTCATTTGCTCAAGGATCTTAGCGTCGTTCTTGTTGGGCTTTGCGAAGCTCCATTGCGTTATGGCTTCTTCCTCCAAGGTTGCGGAACCAAGTGAGCCCGCAATTTCGATACGCTTCAGCGAACCGGGATAAGCCGCTGTGGTTGCTTCAATGGTTCCAAGTGCGCCACACTGGAATTCGACAATTGCAGTCGCGGCATCTTCCACCTCGATCCGTTCGTGCGATCGTAAGGCAGTCATCGCTGAAACGGACTTAACTGGCCCCATCAACCACAGCAACAAATCAACGCTGTGGATTGCCTGGTTCATTAATGCTCCACCACCATCGAGCTTCCATGTTCCTCTCCAGTTTCCGCTGTCATAGTACGCTTGAGTGCGAAACCATTTGACATATGCTGCGGCCAGCGAGACCGTTCCAAATCGATTTTGATCGACTGCGGTTTTAAGGATCTGTGCGGATCTATGAAAGCGAGATGGAAAAATCGTTCCCAATTGCACGCCAGCCTTCGTGCAAGTCTCAATCAATCGATCGCAACGAGCCATGGTTACTTCCAACGGTTTTTCTACCAGCACATGTTTGCCGGCGCGGGCCGCGGCAACTCCGGGCTCCAAATGTGCGCCGCTTGGTGTGCAAATCGTTACAACGTCAATCGCTGGATTGGCAAGCATTTTGGAAAGATCGTCATAGGCAGTGCCGCCGAATGACCGTGCAAATTCATTCGCTTTTTCGATCGATCGACTATGAACCGCTACGAGTTTAGAACCCTTGATCTCTGCAATCGCTTTGGCGTGGAATTTGGCAATCATCCCGCATCCAATTATGGCCCAACCCGTCATGAATTCGATTCCTGAAATAATAGTGGCACGGCGCAGAAACTCCTGCTTTGACGTATGATGACTCAAACAACTCGTCAATGCCATAGGCCTCGAGACCTACCCAAATAGATGGTAGTCCATCTACAATCGTTTTGAAAAGCCTTTTCGAATTTCCCAATGTTGTCCAACGATTCTACCGTCATTGATCCAAAAAGAAATTGGCTGCGTGAATGGGGCTGGGACGAAAACAGTCCTTCACCCACAGCTGCCTATGTACACATTCCTTTTTGCCGTCACCGATGTGGTTATTGCAATTTTTCCCTGTTGGCCAACCGTGAAGATCTTTACGAACGCTTTCTACAGGCCTTAGAAATTGAATTGTCCGAACTGAAACGTCCTAGGCAGGTTGAAACCATTTTCCTTGGGGGAGGGACTCCCTCCATTCTGCCGGAAGAGCAAATGGTACGTTTGTTGAGCATGCTAAGAAATTGGCTGCCAATAGCTCCATCGGGTGAGTGGTCAATCGAAGCCAACCCGCTCGATGTTTCGAACGAATTTTGTTGCCTTGCCAAGTCTCAAGGCATCAATCGCCTGAGTATTGGCGGCCAGTCCTTTCAAAGCGAGAAGCTTCGCCGCCTGGAGCGGGACCACACCCCCAATCAATTCGTTGAGTCCGTCAGGTTGGCTAAGCAGCATTTCTCGTCTGTATCCATTGATTTGATTTTCGCAGCACCAAATGAGACATTCTCGGGTTGGCAATTCGACCTAAAGACGGCCATCGAGCTTGGCATAGAGCATGTTTCGACATACGGACTAACCTTTGAAAAGGGCTCAAAATTTTGGGGAATGCGAGAACGCCATGAGATCGATTCATTGCATGAGGAACTCGAACTCAAAATGTACAAGGAAGCAATCGATGTGCTTTGCGATCAAGGGTTTGAACATTACGAAATCTCAAATTTTTCTAAACCAGGACATGCATGTCGACACAACCAAGTCTATTGGAGGGGCGAACCCTGGTGGGCCTTCGGACCGAGCGCCGCACGATTCCTAAGCGGATATCGGAGCGTGAACCATCGCGGAACACTCGAGTACATTCGCCGCATCGAACAGAATAAATCCCCAGTGCATGAATTCGAAAAGTTGACTTTGGAACAAATCATTCGTGAAAAATTTGTGTTTGGAATGCGGCAGCTCGCGGGAGTCAATTGGGAATCCCTCCGCTTGGAAGCCGAAACGCTGACGCGCGAGTCGATTGACGCCGCAATCCATCGACACGTCGAGGCTGGTTGGATGCTCTTGGATGGCGATAACATTCGCCTCAGCCGTGAGGGGTTATTCATTAGCGACGCACTTTGGAGTGAATACTTGTGAGTCGGAATATCGATCAAGTTTGGTGCGATGTCGGGGGAACTTTCACCGATTGTATTGTCGTTCGCCCAGATGGACAGCGACTCTTCACCAAAGTATTAAGTAGCGGTGTGGTAAAAGGCACAGTCGAACATTGGCTTGACGAAATGACATTCGTGGACTCTGCTCGCCGTCCCGATCCGATAGACTTTTGGATTGGGGCTCAAGTTCGATGGCTCGATGAAGCAGGAAAGGTTGTTGCGTTCCACGATTGCATCGCATTCGATCGATCGAAGGGGGCCTTTTCGCTCCAAAGAACGGGCGTCGAAATTCAAACCGAGCGCGACCTGCAGCAGTTCGTTTTATACGAGTTGGTATCTGGCTTGGAAGCCCCGGTCTTGGCTACCCGAATGTTGCTTGGATGCAAGCTATCCGATCCTTTGCCTTCACTGGACGTACGGCTAGGTACAACAAGGGGAACCAACGCACTACTTACTCGAAGCGGTGAGCCGTGCGCGTTTGTAGTGACCAAAGGATTCGCGGACCTATTGC
>JANLUJ010000109.1:0-11619 GCA_031363425.1 Pirellula sp. | reverse complement strand
GCTTTTGTCCTGTAACGAAACTTCGTCTGGGATCGATGGGAACCCCAACATTTATCATGATCAAGAATAGGAAAGTTGCTTTGTGTTGCGACGGTTGCCGAGAGGATATACTCGCCAATCCCGAACCTTTGTTGAGCTGGCTCGATGCGCATTTGACGACAGATGCTCCCTAGAGACTGGACCATGCACTAGTTACTACATCCATCTATGACATACTCGCTCATTCTGGCACTCATACGATACCGCGTCTGGGTACTCATTTTCGTGATTGTATGGGCCAGCACGGGAATAGTCATCCTTTTCAATACACCCATCGACGCTCTTCCTGATCTCTCCGAAAATCAAGTTATCGTGTACGCTGAATGGCCCAACCACGATCCGCCGGAGATCGAGCAATCCATTACGCGGCCGCTCTCCCAGGCGATGGGCGGCATCCCAGGCGTCAGAACGGTACGAGCTTCAAGCGATGTCGGTTTCTCGCTGTTGCATTTGATCTTTGAAGACCAGCTTTCCTTCTCGGAATCGCGCCGACGGGCTAGTGCAAGACTACAGGAAATCAAGCTCGATTTGCCAAAGGGTATCGAGCCTCGTTTGGCGGCCGATGGTTTGCCGATTGGACAGATATTGTGGTACACAGTCGACGGTTCCAAAACGGATCTAGCCGAGCTGCGAGCATTGCAGGATAGTCGCATCGCTCCACAGTTGAGTACGATTCCTGGCGTTGCCGAGGTTGCCAGCGTTGGCGGATTTCTAGCAGAATATCATGTCGAGGCGGACCTTGACGCATTGGCCAAAGCCGGTATTCGATTGTCCGAATTGGAGGCTGGAATCCGTACGCTCGCGCCAACATTGGGCAAGCCAACCTTTCAGCAAACCGAAGACGATCCCTTGAATGCCAGGCTCGATGGGTTGCATCGACTGGAGACGAGTGAGGTCCAAATACCCGATGGTCGACGAATGAAACTTGCCGATCTGTCTCGCATTAGTCTAGGTGCAGCCCCGCGCCGAGGCGTATTTGAAAAAGACGGCAATGAAGCCGTCGCAGGCATCGTGCATTTGCGATTTGGTGCCAATCCGCTCCAGGTGACCAAGCGAGTATTGCGAGAGTTGCAACGGATCGAGGATAGTCTCCCGCCAGGTATTCGACTGGTCCCCTGCTATGACCGAACGGCGCTCATTGGTGGTGCGATCAGCACGGTGACTCGTACGCTTGTCGAATCCTTGCTGGTCACCACGCTCGTCGTCTTCCTCATCATGCGACATTGGCGAACGTCGCTGGTTATTTCGTTAACGCTCCCTTTGGCTATCTTGGGAGCGTTTATCGGCATGTTCGTTATGAGCGCACTGGGGATCGTCCAAATTCAGTCGAACATCATGTCGCTGGCCGGAATCGCCATCTCGATTGGAGTGCTCGTCGATTCCTCCATTGTGGTTGCTGAGAATGTTTCCTTTCGACTCAAACATGCGTTTGGTGACATGCCAGTAACGGGTGATGTCAGCAAGATCGTCGCGCGTGCGTGTGCCGAAGTCGTTAGGCCGGCATTCTTCGCAGTACTCATCATGATCGTTTCGTTTTTGCCAGTCTTTGCCCTACAAGGTATCGACGGCAGGATGTACCAACCATTGGCTTGGACTAAGACATTAACTCTTTTGTCCGTCGCTTTCTTAACAATGCTAGTCGTGCCAGTATTCTGCTCGATTTTTATACGCGGCAAACTCCGCAAGGAATCGGATAGTCGGCTGATTCAATCGATCGTTGGTATCTACAAGCCTTGCCTCTCGTATCTGATGGATCGACCGTTGTCTCTCTTCGTTTTTATCGGCGTAGTGCTCGTAATAGGCACCGCTGCGACGGGAATCGAATGGCTTGTTCGCTTGACCACCGCATTCACGATTGGAATTGCGACTTACTATTCGGCCACGAGGAGTACTCAAGTTATTCTTGCGTCCCTGTTGCTGTTGGTAGGATTGACCGCTTCCGTCTTGATCGTACCCATTCGCTTAGCACTTCGTCTGCCGTTAGACGAAGGTATGGTCATGGATATGCCAATCACCGTTCCTCGGATATCGGTTGCGCAAGCGATTGATGATCTCAAGGCCAGAAACATGATCCTGTGCCGTTTCCCAGAGATCGCGATGGTGACGGGGAAAGCCGGTCGCGCCGATACCGCATTTGACCCTGCACCGCTCGACATGATTGAAACCATGGTCGAGTTTCAGTCGCACGCGTTATGGCCACGACGAAGGTTGCGAGCAGCAGACGCCAAAGCGCAAGCGACAGCGGTCCTCAACGCCTTGGTTCAAGCGAAGCTGATCGATCCGCCGACCGACGCTCCTTCGCTGATTCGAGAAGTCGTTGAATCTGGACTCATTCACTTCGATGCAATTCAACGAGAAACCTGTTGGCAACTCCGGCAAGCCTTTCAGTCCGAGTTATCTCGAGAGCTTGCTCTCCAAATTGCCATCGATTTGAATAAGCGACTAGTGGGGCAACGAGCGCTTGAGCGTCCATTGCCCGAAATCGAACTCCGAGAAATTGCGTCGCAGCTATCGCCGGCCGATCAGGTTCGGCTGGCACAACGCCTCGATAGTAGTGTCGTGCATTCAATCGTCATTGAAATGAAAAGGTTACTTGGCCGCAGAAACCTGCTGCGATCGAAACCCAACTCGGAATCGGAATCCGCTTCCACGGGCATTCTCGTACGAAATGCATTTCGCGCAACGCTGGGCTTAGAGCCTATTACTTTGGACGAAGACATTCTGTCTCGATTGAAACCGATCGCCGACCGACACGCACATTCCTTTACGTCCCGTCAAAATGCCATCCTCTATGCGCGGAGCGCGGGAACCTGGACGCAAATTGTCCTGAATGAAGTATTCCATAGACAAGCGATTGTCGATGAATCGCTCGCTCAAAGCACGGATCAAGTCTTGGCTGCGAGGTATGCCGTCAAAGACCCGCAAAAAAGCCACGGCGAGAACCATCTCGGCATGCCCTCGGTTTCGAATCTTGCGATCATCGATCCGCACCCGAAATTTGACCGGATCATTCGTTCGTTAACGGAAAGTTTTTCAAAGGGCATTTGGTTATGGCCCCACGAGTCGGATTCCTTAGCAGTCGAAATGGATTTGTCGGTTCAGTTTCCAGGTTGGGCCAATGTTTGGACCAAGCCCATTCAGAATCGCATTGACATGCTAGCGACTGGGGTCAATTCTGAAGTCGGCATCCGAGTGCTTGGCCCAAACCTCGACGACGTAGTCAACACCTCGGAGGTCATTGCTGATTTGCTGCAAGACCTTGCCGGTGCGGTCGGTGTAATGGCAGATCCCATTCGAGACAAAAACTATGTCGACATGGTGGTTCAGCCTGGTCGAAAGCAGGAGTATGGAATCGATTCCGACGAAGTCGATCATCTCTTCGAGACCGCAACACGAGGGCAGACAGTCGACGGTTCGATGCTCAATAACGGACTGCTCCCGATTCGGCTGCTAATACATCCAACTCTTCGTATGAACCATTCCGGGTTATTAGAGATTCCAATTCCTTGTCATCGTGACAAGTTGGGCGATGTACGGGACTCGGCTGAGCCCTTCGAGACAGTACCGCTCTCGACGGTCGCACAGTTGCGTCAAAAAGATGGTCCAGCGACTGTCAAGAGTGAGAATGGGTCGATACGCAATTTTGTTCGACTCAATGTTCGCGATCTTGATCCGGTAGAGTTTGTGGAGCATGCAAAGTCCGTAGTCGAAAGGTGGGCAAAGCTTCCGCCAGGCGTCCGGTTGGAATGGACAGGTCAATATGAGCATGCGACTCGCACTCGATTGGCGATGTTGTGGATCGTTCCGATATCTGCAATTTTGATCGGGATATTGTTGTGGGCCACATTTTTTGACTTAGCCGATGCTGGATTGATGTTTCTTTCGATTCCAGGAGCACTCGCGGGTGGTGTGTTATGCCAGTGGATTCTTGGATTTCCATTTTCCGTCGCAGTGGGAGTCGGTTACATCGCATGCTTTGGAATGGCAGCAGCAACGAGCATGATCATGTTGGTCTACCTAAGAGCATCTGTCTCCGGCGCAGGAGGCTTGGAACAACTGACACTACCTGAACTGCGAACCGCGGTCATCGACGGAGCCGTTCATCGATTGCGGCCCAAGCTACTAACCGAAGCCACTATTATCTTTGGACTAGCACCAATTTTATGGAGCACTGGAATCGGCGCGGACATAATCTCCCCAATGGCTGCACCCGTATTAGGTGGAATTCTCATTGCGGATGAAGTTGTTGATTTGTTGATACCCATCGTTTTTTTCGCGATTCGCCGCCGTCGTTGGCAGAAATTCCATTGCTCTATTTCTGAGTAGCCTCTCGAAAGCGTTGGATTGGCCTTCAATTGTTGTTTGGTGATCAGACGAGATCCCATTGAACCCCCACGATGTTCCCGTTAAATATTAAAAGCCAACTCGATGTATCAAAAATCTTCGAAACGGTAGTTTTTCCTCGCCAACATCGTCCACGGCTCTCACTCGCTGAACCAAAGGGGTCGCTAAGTAACTTCCGCAGGGTGCAACTCAATACCGAGTCGTCTACGGAGATTTGCGTATCGACGATGTGGATAAGGATGCGATTCCCAAGTAAGTGAGCAACCTTAGTTAAGCGACCGAAAGTCGGCGCATCTCAGCCCCCCTGCTACGAGACGATTCGTACCCAGGCTCCTGCCGCTGCTCCTACCTGGGAACGACATTATCCTAGTGGACGTTGCGAAACGTTCCACACCTAACCCCACAAGTCATTTCTGTCCGCGATCCTCATGCTTCTTGTTCTCTGCAGAAGCGTTCGCGGGCCTTGTGCCCAACGAACGCAACAGGTTTGGCGTCCTAACTTAGGACGCCAAACCTGTTGTGAAGGTCCGGGTCAAGCCCGGACCTTCGCTGTGGCCTGCGCACTCGATAATCACATAGGCATGATTGTTTTGCGTAAGAGCTTCGATTTTTGCGTAAATGGAATCTCCGTGGATGCGTCAGCGAAAACGATCCTTGTTGGCTATATTATGGGTGAAGAATCACAATTGCCGATGAATCGTCGGGAAACTTTTGAGAATGAAAACATGACAACAGTAGCCAAGCTTCGCGGATCCGATTTCGATTCCATGGTTGAGCGGGGAGCGTTCGACAGCCTTGAACCGATGAAGATCGAACTCATTCATGGAGAACTTAGATTTATGAACCCTGCTGGACCTGTCCATGAAGGCGAAATCGAATACCTGACTCATTGGTCATGTTCAAACACCGACCGCCATCAGATTTCTGTACGTATTCAATCTGGAATCAATTGCGGTGACCATCGGCCTGAGCCCGATTTGGCATGGGTTCGCAAAATGCCGTCCAGAAGAATTCGACCGACGCATGACGATGTACTCCTGCTCATCGAAGTTTCCGATTCCAGTATGAAACAAGACCTTGAAGAAAAGGCTAGTCTCTATGCGCCGCATGAAGTTGGTGAGTATTGGGTTGTCGATGTCAATGCAGAGAAAGTTTATGTGCACCGAGATCCAGCTGACGGACGCTATCGCTCTGTAGAAATGGTTGGCAAACCAGCGTCGATCTCCCCTCTTTGTCAACCGCTCGCCAAACTCGACTTAACGGAACTTTTCGATTTGGACAGCTAGGACTATTTCAGCTCTCCTTTTTGAATAGTCGCATCGGCCTGCTGACTCATGATTCGCACGATGGCATTGAGATTGGCAAAGCGAGAATCTTGCGTGTGTCCACGAGCATACCTCGCATAGATCTGTTGCAAAATCACGGCAATTTTAAAAATGCCGAAGCAATAGTAAAACACCGCGTCGCGGACTTCGCGTCCACTCTTGGCCTGGTAACGCTCGATCAATTCTCGCCGCGTAAGTGTGCCAGGCAATGCGGTCAACCCGACCGCAGTAGCTTGCAATTCAGCTGGATCATTGGCTTCAACCCAGTAGCCGAGCATTGTCCCCAGATCCATTAGTGGGTCGCCAATGGTCGCCATTTCCCAGTCCAGTACTGCCACGATATGCGTGATGTCATCAGGATCGAGCAATAGATTATCGTACTTGTAATCGTTATGGATCACCGATGCAATGGACGCAGTGGGGACGTTTTCTGCCAACCAAGTAGCCACACGATCCATTGCCGGTATTGGATCCGTCATGGCTTTCGCGTATCGACTGCACCATCCGTTCACTTGCCGCTCCACGTAGCCATCCGGCTTGCCAAGATCGCTCAGGCCAGCAGTTTGGTAGTCGAGCGAATGGAGCAAGACAAGGTTATCGACAACCGATTCCGATATTCCTTTTGCGGAGACGGGGTCGATGACCATCCCTATTGGAAGCTTCTTGCGCAAGATGACTCCGTGTCGGCGTTCCATGACATAGAAGGGTTCGCCTAGGACACTCGAGTCGTCACAAAATAAAAAGGGACGAGGAGCGGGGGCATAGATTGAGTGCAACTTCGATAGTACTCGATACTCGCGCCCCATGTCATGCGCTGATTTTACTTGATTACCGAATGGCGGCCTTCGCAAAACGAACTCCGTCAATCCAATACGGACCAGGTAGGTGAGATTCGAGTGACCATGCGAAAATTGCTCTACGGAGAGCGCTCCCGTTGCATTTGGAATATGTTCTTTCAGGTACACTTCGAGTAGCTCGAGTGGCAATTCCTCGCCTGTCCGAACGGGACTAGTCGCATTGAGATCGGTTGGCATTAACGGTATGTCCAGTGGGATGGATTGGGCAAATGGGGGACAGCATTGAAACTATCGAGCGTCAATCGATCTCGCGTAAACACCAATTCTGTCAGAGAGCAATTCCTGACGCGCCAATTCAACTCGAGTGCAATTCGATCTGGGGCAGCAATCGTCGACTGAACGGCTGTGCCGATAAAGCCCCCTGAGGTAACGACGGCGACTCGACACCCTTTCGGTGCTTCATTTTGTATCTGTCGGATAGTATTTTCGACTCGCTTTCGAAAATCGGGCCATCTTTCGACATTGGCTATAGGCCTAATTTCCGATTGCCATTTTAGCATCAATCGCTCGAACATCGCTTGAAAATTGCGAAGGTGTTCTGGCTGCGTTGTGCTCTGCTGGGTAGCATCGACCAGACTTGCAAAATGGGGATCCTCAATGGCAAGAGCTGGGACAAGATGCTCCATTAAACCCTTCAGGTCGTATTCGTCGAGTCCCGCATGGTGGATCGGCGCAGGCCAATCGCCACCGTTCTGGCGGTACGCTTCACCTATCCGTTCCGCGGTTTGTTGCTGCCGGAGACGTGGCCCACTATAGACTTGATCGAAACGAAAACCGTGAACGCTCCAGTAATGACCAAGCAATCGCGATTGCTCTTCGCCCAATGCAGAAAGCCGATCATAGTCCGTCGTGAAAAACGATGCCTGACCATGCCGAATAAGTGTCATCGTACTCATGTGAGTTCCTTCATTTGATCTTGCAACCGCCGCATGCCGCGCAACCATCGATCGTAATCATTGGCCTTGTGTTGAAAGTACTCTGCCACTTGGAGGTGCGGTAGGATGAGGAATCGTTCTTCCGCCAAACCGGCCATTACGGAATCCGCGACTGCATGAGGAGTTAGGGCGGTTGATTTCAAGTAATCTCCGATAGGACCAACTACGCCGTCGAGCATCGGGGTAGACACCCCTTGCGGACAAAGGCACGACACGCGAATGCCGGATGCGAAATGTGTAACGGCAAGCCATTCGGCAAGGCTAACAACGGCATGTTTCGTAACGGAATACGGCGCAGATCCGATCTGCATCAATAGACCGGCGGCCGATGCGGTATGTAGGAGGTATCCTTGCCCTCGGGCAAGCATGCCAGGCAAAACAGCACGCACGGCATACACATGTGACATGAAGTTGGTTTGCCAAATGCGCTGCCAATCGACATCGGTTACTTCGGTTCCTCCGTCGATCGAAATTCCAGCATTGGAACAGAATAGATCGACTTGGCCAAAGGCGTCCATTGTTTGCTCGACGAGTTTCTGAACTTGCGATTCGATGGCCACATCGACCTCGATCGCTAGACCATTGAACTCCTCTGCGACTTGGCGGCCTAAATCTCCGTTCCGGTCGGCCACGACAACTCCCCTCGCTCCTTCCTGAATAAATCGGTGACAGAGCGCACGACCGATACCGCTAGCTCCGCCAGTTACTACAACTATTTTGTCTTGAATGTTCATGGGAAATTCTTAGAACGACGCGCAAGCTATTCACGGGATTGGAATCTATCACTAGCTCACGCGTTTGGGTAGCTAGGCTCGCCTGAGCGTGGTTCAATGGAAGACGTCCCCAATCTCGATCCAGCGCAACGAAAAAAGAACCATCGTTTGGCTTGAGTAGGTCGATTAGCCAGCATCCTACGGTGTCATCTGTTCGTCAAACACGTTTGGGAAAAATGGAAATTGCCGCTTTTCGGGTTGGCTGGGGTCCGCTAATCTGACAGGTGTCTTAAGGCTGACAATGGCATGGACGTTTTAGCCGCGAGAGATACAGCCTAAATTGAATGCAAATTGTTAGGCCGAGAACGGCCGGACATACGACTGAAAGAGTTTTATGAAATTCAAGTTTCCTATTGTAATCATCGATGAAGACTTTCGGTCCGGCAACGCCTCGGGGTTAGGAATTCGGGCTTTGGCAGAAGCCATTGAACGCGAGGGGACGGAGGTCGCCGGTGTTACTAACTACGGAGATTTGTCTCAGTTTGCGCAACAGCAAAGTCGGGCTTCTGCATTCATCCTGTCGATCGACGACGATGAGTTTGCTTCGGACGAGTCGATGGGGTCAGCACTTGAAAATTTACGGAAATTTATTGCCGAAATTCGTTTTAAGAATTCTGACATCCCCATTTTTCTTTATGGTGAAACTCGGACGTCCAGGCATATTCCGAACGCTATTTTGCGTGAGCTCCACGGCTTCATTCACATGTTTGAGGATACGCCGGAGTTTGTGGCAAGACACATTCTACGCGAAGCCAAAGCATACACCGACGGGTTGGCCCCACCTTTCTTTCGAGCTTTGGTCGACTACGCGCAGGATGGGTCGTACTCATGGCATTGCCCGGGACATTCGGGCGGCGTAGCCTTCCTCAAAAGCCCTGTTGGTCAAATGTTCCACCAATTCTTTGGCGAGAACATGTTGCGAGCGGACGTTTGCAATGCTGTCGAAGAACTTGGTCAATTGCTAGATCACACTGGCCCGGTCGCTGCCTCCGAACGAAACGCTGCGCGCATTTTTGGTGCAGACCATTGCTTTTTTGTAACCAATGGAACCTCGACATCCAACAAGATCGTTTGGCACTCCACTGTCGCCAGCGGAGATATTGTGGTGGTGGATCGCAACTGCCATAAGTCGATTCTGCATTCAATCATTATGACAGGTGCCGTCCCCGTATTCTTGACTCCTACTCGCAACAACTTGGGGATCATTGGCCCGATTCCGCTCGACGAGTTCCGGCTCGAAAACATTCAAAAGAAGATCGAAGCCAATCCGTTCGCACGCGAAGCGCAAGCCAAGCACCCCGACCGAAAACCTCGAATCCTAACGATTACGCAAAGTACCTACGATGGAATTATTTACAACGTGGAGACCCTGCGCAAGTTGCTCGATGGCCATATCGGGACGCTTCACTTCGACGAAGCTTGGCTGCCGCACGCAGTGTTTCATGAATTCTACAAGGACATGCACGCAATTGGTCCGAATCGTCCGGCACCGTCCGACTCCATGATCTTTGCGACCCATTCGACTCACAAACTGCTTGCCGGGATCTCACAAGCGTCGCAAATCCTCGTACGCGAGCCAACCAACAAGAAGCTCGATCGAAACACCTTCAACGAAGCGTACTTGATGCACGTCTCAACATCACCCCAGTATGCCATCATTGCATCCTGCGATGTAGCGGCTGCCATGATGGAGCCGCCAGGCGGAACCGCGCTCGTTGAGGAATCCATCATGGAGGCGATCGACTTCCGCCGAGCGATGCGAAAAGTTGACGACGAGTGGGGTAGCGATTGGTGGTTTAAGGTTTGGGGGCCAGATCAATTGGCTGAGGAAGGGATTGGCGAACGAGACGATTGGATGCTCAAGGCCGATGAAAACTGGCATGGCTTTGGTAACCTTGCTTCGGGCTTCAATATACTCGACCCTATCAAGGCCACGGTTATCACGCCGGGTCTAGACGTATCTGGTCATTTTGCAGAGACCGGGATTCCGGCTTCCATTGTGACGCGTTACCTAGTTGAACACGGTGTGATTGTTGAGAAGACGGGACTCTACTCGTTCTTCATCATGTTTACGATTGGCATTACGAAAGGTCGCTGGAACACGCTCTTGAGTTCACTTCAACAATTCAAGGACGACTATGACAAGAATCAACCCATGTGGAAGATTTTGCCTGAGTTCTGTCAACACTATCCACGTTACGAAAAGATTGGACTACGAGAACTGTGCAGGCAGATCCATGAGACCTACAAGAAGCACGACGTCGCGCGTGTGACCACCGAGATGTACCTGTCGCCGATGCAACCGGCCATGAAACCATCGGATGCATTCGCGATGATGGCCCACGACGAAATCGACCGAGTGGAAATCGACGACTTAGAGGGGAGGGCGACGGCGGTGCTGTTAACGCCCTATCCCCCGGGCATACCGCTTTTGATTCCTGGCGAACGCTTTAACAAGACGATCGTCGAGTATCTGCAATTTGCAAGTATGTTCAACGAAAAGTTCCCGGGCTTTGACACCGATATTCACGGTTTGGTCGAAGAGGAGTTGGAGGGTGGAAAACGCCGGTATTATGTCGACTGCGTTCGGATCGATGAACCGCTGCAATTGAAAAAACAACCTGAAAAAGCTCGCGAAAAGTCCGCAATCGGGGTTTAGTGATGAGGATTTTCGGCTTCTGCTTTTTCCGCGAACTTGACCTAGAGCGAAAATGAGGTATCTTACTATAGTTTATTCAAAACCAATAAGCTTATGTAAGGTCTCTATTTAATGGACCCAAGAACCAATCCGTATGCGCCAGGAGCAGGCACACCGCCTCCTGAGTTGGCTGGTCGCGATAGTCTAATCGAAGCAGCTGCGGTCGCGTTGGATCGGATCGGTAATGGGCTATCCGCTCGAAGTTTAGTGATGTATGGGTTGCGGGGCGTAGGCAAGACCGTTCTTTTGAATCAAATGCGGTTGAATGCAGAGGCGAATGGTTTGGTTACGGTTCCAGTCGAAGCGCCGGAAGGAAGATCCCTTCCCGCGATTTTATTGCCCAGCCTGAGAAGCAGTTTGATTCGAGTCAGTCGATCTGAGGCTACCAAAGCGGGATTCAAGAAGGCATTTGCGATACTCGCATCCTTTGCAAAGGCATTTCGTGTGAAGTACGCGGATATCGATTTTTCAATCGACATCGAGCCGGAAGCGGGAATTGCCGATAGTGGGGACCTCGAGCACGACTTAACCGAGTTGCTTGGGGTCATTGGAGAAATGGCTCGAGAACGCGCAGTCGTCGTCAGCCTTTTTATTGATGAACTCCAGTATGTCAAAGAAGACCAGCTGGCTGCACTCATCACTGCATTG
>JANLUJ010000964.1:0-6579 GCA_031363425.1 Pirellula sp. | reverse complement strand
CAAGCTTCCTCTGTCCACGTTGTTTCAAGCGCCGACGATCAAACTGCTCGCATCCTTCTTAGATGGCGATCAAGAAACGAGCAAGAACGGATGGTCATCCTTGGTCAAAATACAGCCAAAAGGATTAAGGAAACCGCTGTTTCTTGTTCATGGTGCCGGCGGCAACGTGCTGCTTTACAGTGCGCTGGCTCGGCACATGGCACCCGATTTCCCTCTATACGGCTTGCAATCCCAGGGATTAGACGGAGAGAGCAAGCCCCTCATCACGATTGAAGAAATGGCCTCACGCTATCTTGATGAGATTCGCGTCGTTCAACCAGAGGGACCGTACTTCCTGGGTGGTTATTGCCTCGGTGGAACGGTAGCCTACGAAATGGCTCAACGGCTTCAACAGCAAGGGGAAGCTGTGGCGCTGGTAGCAATGCTGGATACCTACAACTTCAGCCGCGCATTGAAATCCAGTTTTCTAGGTTTCTTGCTGCAGAAACTGAGATTTCATTTTGGGAATTTTATCGGGCTGCGACCAAAACACATGTTCGAATACATCAAGGAAAAGGTCCGCGTCGCGCGCGATGGAGAACTCGCGAACCTCTTAACGTCTCGCCCGGGTTTTGAATTGGAGGAAGGCGTCGCCCGTGCAACGTCTGGCGCGGAAGCTTCCGTCCAGGCGATCAATGACAACGCGGCGGAAACCTACGTTCCAAGACCTTATTCTGGCAAGTTGACGCTCTACAAGCCTCACATCAACTACAAGTTTTATCCGGATCCAAAGATGGGTTGGGGGGACCTCGCCTTGGGAGGCTTGGATATGGTTGAGTTTCCATTCAATCCCCATGCGATGTTGGTCGAACCCTACATCCAACTGCTGGCCAATGCGCTCATGACAAGAATGAGTTCGATGGCAGAAAGCGATTCCCCTAATACGATCGACGACGTCGCGATTCTTGATACAAAGCGAAAAAATCGCGAGTTAGTTGCGCCATGAAACCAAAACCAGAATCGAAAAAATTAGTCCATGGGGATCTTGTCGAAGTCCGCTCAGCCGAGGAAATCCTGGCTACCCTGGACCAAACGGGTGCACTCCATGATTTGCCATTCATGCCAGAGATGATTGGGTTTTTGGGAAAGCGGTTCCGTGTCCATCGACGAGTTGAGCACTTTTCATTCGACGGCGATGAATTGTGTGGCGATGAGTCATCGGTACGTGCCTTTGCGGACAACGATGTCGTGCTACTAGAGAATGTCCGATGCACAGGCGGGGCGCACGGAGCTTGCAAACGCGGTTGTACAATTTTCTGGAGAGAGGCATGGCTTCGAAGAACGACTTTGGAAGCCCACGTATCCGAACCAGGAGACCCAGGCAAACTTGCGAGCCGACTCAAAACGCATGACGATTCAGATCCAGAAATCTTCTACTGTCAGTCTAGCCAACTCTTGACTGCGACATACCCACTTAGCGGGAAAGAGCGAATCCTTAGATGCATTAGAAATGTGAGCTCCAGGAACTATCGACTTTCGGAAATGGCTCGAAATGTTCTCGTGTGGATTTGGGTACGAGGCCGTCAAAGACTGCTTGGCGTGTACCCGACGGGTTCCCTACAGAAGACCCCTGTGGAAAGCCTGGATTTGCAGGCTGGTGAGCTCGTTGAGGTTAAGAGCTTGGCAGAGATCACCAAGACGTTGGATCGACGTGGCTGGAATCGAGGCCTTCATTTTGCTCCCGAAATGATTCCATATTGTGGACGGCAGTTACGTGTCGCATTGAGGGCTGACCGGATGATTACGGAGGGAACTGGAAAAATGAGATCGATGAAAAACACTGTCATCCTAGAAAACGCTATCTGCGATAGTGCAACTTGGGCGTTTGGTGCCTGCCCGCGTCAAGACTATATTTACTGGCGCGAGATCTGGCTCAAGCGCGTAAACAAATCGATGCACCATGAAAATCCGAATTCAATCTAAGTATGAACGATCAACCTGCCGCGGAGAGTTTTTGGAAATTCGGGGTCAACGATCCGTCGTTGATCGCTTGGGTGATTGTAGTTGCCTATTTTGTCACGGCAGCCCTTTGCTGGCGTGCGCGAACCAGCGCTACTCTAGCCCAAGAATCGACGCATGGGGTACTCTGGTCCTTCCTCTCTTCTGCCATGATTCTGCTTTGTGTTAACAAGCAGCTTGACCTACACAAATGGTGCATGGATTTTTTTCGGGACTTATTCACAAGGAAAAACGTCTCGCCATGGTTACTCGGCGGATTGCTACTCGGCGGCATGATTGCTATCGCTATCTTGCTCGCAGTCTTCGTATGGTTATTCCGTTTTAAAATCTTTCGAAAGGCCAGCAACGAGTTGCGTTGTGCGTATGTCACTCTCGTTAGCTTGTTAGGCCTTCAGGTTCTACGATTTCTACCTGGCCCCATATCGGGCCTACTACTGCTGCATGTATTTACGGAAGAGGAGGGCCTTCTCCACATACATTTCATAGAATTGCTAGAGTTAGGAAGCCTTGTTGCGATAAGCTATCTAGCGCGTGCAAGTTTTTTCGGTTCTTCCGCAGAATCAGTGGGAGAAAAAACCGACAGGAACGAGAATGGTCAGGCTAACCTATCCTGAACGATAACTAAGTCTTTTTGCACCACGGAATACTCGGAATACACGGAAGGGAAAACGGAGCAAACATTTCAGTAGGGTGTATTCAAATATCTGTGAGGAAGCTGCTCAATTCGCGTCACTCAACCAGCACGTGGTTGCGTTCGCCGAGTGGTGTCTTTTTTTTCCGTGTATTCCGCTTCTTCCGTGGTTTATTTTTTTGAACTGCATGTCCAGTGGCGTTGCGTTTAGATGTGAGTTCAATCGTTGTTTGATTCGGGCGAGCTCAAACATGGTATATAGACCGATGTGAAAATGATTCCGTCTGCAATTAGAAAGCGGCCAACCAGATTTCTAAACATTGGCCGATGAGGTATCTTGACGTTGACTGAAAAAGTTCCCTGCTCAGGTTGAAACCTTATATCCACATCGTGGAATTCCAGCCAACTTTTAGTAACTGGATACCAAGCTTTATAGAAAGCTTCTTTTGCGCTAAAGATAACTCGTTCCCAAGGTACGTCATCGGAAAGCGCGAATAGCGCTTTCTGCTCCGCTGGCGATGCAATACTTTCTATCAAACCTGGGCTTAGGGGGGCCGCGACCTCTGCATCGATGCCTATCGCAAAAACCTCCGTATTGCAAGCTACTGCGGCAGCTGCATAGCCTGAGCAGTGAGTAATACTGCCTACGATGTTTGCTGGCCAAATAGGCTCTCGTCGGCTCCCTGCCAAAATGGGAAAGTTCGCAATCCCTAGTCTTGCGAGTGCTCGTCTTGCGCAGTGCCGCCCCGCCGTGAATTCGACGGCTCTCTTGGGTACTGCTTTGCGAATGACTTCTGCTTCTTGCTGATGCAATGAATCTGCGCAGGCTAAATCGAAAATCGCCTCAACGGAAATGCAGAGAGGTAAAATGGAATCGATCATCTACGGTGGGACTCTGCGTCGAAGCTAAAGTTATGTCCCGAACCACGCAAGCCGTTCGGAGTAGGGTCAGACATTCTCAAGTCAATTGGGCTAACTAGCTACGATTGTAACCAGTACATCAACGAGGTCGAGTTTTCCATTCAAAAACCCGCAGTAGGCCATTCGTGTTCAGCGTTTTGTCATTTGCTATCGCCTCGCCTGTGTAACCCTCGACAGGCGAAAGAATCCGACTGAAGCCGATCCCAAACGAACTTGCCTAACCGTTAAGAACGGCATTTAAGTCTATTGCGTCAAATTCGTTGCGACCAACCACCGATCATTCGCATACGAGTGATCGTAGTATCTAAGGATTTCCCACTAGCCTTTGCTGGCAATTAAAAATGGCGATGAGAAAAGCAACAGGGAGGTAGCGAACATGAAGGCCCAAATTTTCTCAATCTTGACATGCTGCTTCGCACTTGCCATTGGTAGCCCCCCAGCGGTTTCGCAGACTTCGCCAATCGAAGTAATGGAACTAATTGGTGAAGAGTCACGGGAGCACGAATCGTCTCTGCGATCTCAGACCTCAATTACCAAGAATTCACTCACCAGAGCACCAAGTCCTACAAGACTCCTCGATGAATTCACTTTCCTTTTTGCCATCGATGGTTCAAAACAGCCTCAAGATTTTGGGGTAAACGCGAATGTGGGAGGCAATGCATCGATGAACTTGGGTATTCCAATTTTTGAGGAATACGGTATCGGAGCCCAATTCGGCACAGGAATCATCGCATCCGCCAATGCCGTTCGAGTCTTTGAACTTCTTGGTGAATCCACGGGCCGAACACAGAGCTTCACTTCATTGGGCTTGTTCCAACGACGCGATAGTGGCTTTTCGTGGGGTTTCGTGCATGACTTTTTGTATGAGAAATCTTTCGACACCTTTCAACTAGGACAATGGCGTATCCGCGGTAGTTATTTGTTGACGTCGAACAACGAATTTGGTGTCACCACCTCGCTCAATTCCTATTCCGATCGCGGAAGATTCGGGGCAAGTACTCCTGTTGAGCTGAGCCCGATAGAGCAAGGTAGTTTATATTACAGGCGCTTTTGGGGAACGGGAGCGCAAACGACTGCGTGGTTCGGAATCGCGGACAAGCATGGCGAAAACAATGCCGTCACGGGACCATCGCCGGCCAAGAGGATTCCATTCCTTTTCGGAGCAGATTTAATGATGCCACTCAGCTCCAGTTTGGCAATATACGGTGAAACCAACATGATCATGCCCAGCGATACCGGTTCTGTGGACGCATTTTTAGGCGTTCAATGGTTTCCGGGTGGGAGGGCGTTCAAAGCAAGACGAGGCCGATTTAGTCCGTTAATGTCGCTCGCTTCTCCGACGTCTTTTGCGGTTGATCTTTCTCAGTAGGTCGAACTTACCTGTCCTTTAAAACCTTTACAGAGCGACTTGCTCTTCCCAGAAAATCCACCTTGGACTCGCCCGCTTCCAAGTAGATGGGGCTGCCAATCGTAATTGAGCTCAGCAGAGGTACTGGCATGAATTCACCTCGCGGTAATATGCGATTCAGGTTGTCCATGTAGACTGGGATCATTTCCAAATCCGGCCGCTTTTTCGCAAGATAGTATAGCCCGCTTTTGAATTCCCCCATTTCGCCATCAAACGCTCGGCTGCCCTCGGGAAAGACGATCAATGAATAGACATCGCCAATTTCTCTGAGCATCAACTCTACCGGGCTTTGATGCACCTTGATCTGCTTTCGATCGATCAAAATGGCGTTGAAACTCTTGGCAAGAAATCGACGAAGCCGCGAGCCGCCCCAATAATCTTGGGCTGCGACCGGGCGCGTTAGCAATCGAAGATCCTTCGGTAGGCAAGACCATAGGACGACTGCATCTAAATGACTTGTGTGGTTAGCAAAATAGACACGTTGACACGTTTCGGGCTGCGAACCAAGCCATCGCACGGTGAAGCCACTTACCAACTTCGCCAAGAATGCTAGCGTGTGCCCAGTCGCTTTGCAAAGTGGAGTCAACGGCTCACGTTGGGGAAAGGTGGCCTCGGGGGGAAACGCCATTTTTGATTGAGAGGATGGGATTGCAGCCAAAGGAATCAAAGACTTATGTAGGTGGGCAAAATGCTTGGTTGCTCAATGGTTGCCGAATCAAAAAAAAATACAAGGGTTTGCTCAAGAATTCCCAACATTCCCCATCCTATCTTGCGTCGATCCAAGTCAGGCTTCTAGACTCATCGGCATATTCAACCCGCCGTTAGTCGATCATTCAATCCACAAATGACTGAAATAGAACTCTCAAAACGACCAAAAATAGTGGCGAAACGCTTGGGAGCGTTGGTTTTGGTCAGCCTATTTTTTGCGTTTCCTGGCTGCATTCGAAAACGTTTGACGGTTCGCACCAATCCACCGGGTGCCAATGTTTATGTCGACAAACAGCCGATTGCAGGCCAAACGCCCGTTTCGACAAACTTCACTTACTATGGCACTAGGAACATCGAAATAGTTCGAGATGGCTATCGAACGGAGAGATTCTTGCGGAAGATCAATCCGCCGTGGTACGCGATCCCACCCCTGGATTTTTTCAGTGAGACCCTGTGGCCATTTGAAAAGCGAGACGAGCGCATCATCGACGTACAGCTCACTCCCGAGCCAATCGTACTGCGGGAAGCCTTGGTAGCCAGTGGAGAACAATTGAGGCTGCAAGCAAGTCAGGGGATTGCTGTTTCAGCTCCACCAACCGCTACAACTCCACTCCCGATTTTGAATCCGCCCGCATTCAATGGACCAACCATTGGCCCCGGCCAAATTAATGCGAACCCACCCATTCTTGGGCCCGTTGGCCCTTAGGTTCTCCACACTTTTCGATGCATGCAAAAAACGTAGGACGCTGCATTGTTTAGATCGGCAGCAGAAGTCCATCGGAATAAGCCTACGGTATTTTTGAATCCGACCGGCTTTTTTCAAAGCTTTTGGACTAACATGCGAAGTCACAGAAACCTCTTTAGTCGAGCGACTGGCTGAAAAGTACCCGTAGCACGACGCGCGAGCTAGTGA
>JANLUJ010000931.1:0-2847 GCA_031363425.1 Pirellula sp. | reverse complement strand
GCGCTGATTAAGGACCTCAAGCAGAGGGGGCTTTTGGAGAACACTTTGGTCGTATGGTGTACCGAGTTTGGGCGCATGCCATTCTTTCAAAAAGGGGCCAAGGGACGCGACCACAATCCGGACGGGTTTACTTGTTGGATGACAGGTGCAGGAGTGAAGCCAGGGGTCAGTCACGGCCTGACCGACGACTTCGGACAAAAGGCAATTGAGAATGTGCACCCCCTATATCATTTCAATGCAACGATCTTGCATCTTCTCGGTTTGGATTTCGAGCGACTAAGCGTTGAGCACAACGGAATCCAGCGACGACTAACCAACGTCGAAGGCAAGTTGATCCGCGAGATCTTGGCCTAGGTCGAGCGTGCTAAGGCGAGCGGCGGAATAAAAACTACCGTAGCTGAATTCGTAAGAATTCAGAAACAACTGAATTCCTACTCAGCTACTAAGCTTGAAACAACTGAATTCTTACGAATTCAGCTACCGATCGTGGTATGTGATCTTTCACAAGCGGGAGCCTCTATGGGGGCATCCTCAAATGATAATCTTCTCCACGACGTGCGCTTCCTCGACGCCTGTCAAGCGCTGGTCGAGACCTTGAAATCGAAATGCCAGGCGGCGATGATCGATGCCGAGTTGGTTAAGGATGGTGGCATTCAAGTCATTGATGTGGACCGCGTCGTCCTCGAAACGAGTCGTTGGTTGGCCGTTGTGATCGACGATGTTGTAGCTATATTCGTCCGACCGGCCGTGCTCGATACCTCCCTTGATTCCTCCACCTGCCAGCCAAGCGGTAAAGCATCGAGGATGATGATCTCGTCCGTAGTCGGTGGCGTTCTGCTTGCCCTGACAATAGACCGTTCGTCCAAACTCGCCGGAACAGACAACCAGCGTATCTTCAAGCATACCGCGCAACTTGAGATCCTGAATGAGAGCGGCCCATGGTTGATCGACATCCTTGCATTGGCCGCGCAGTTTCGCAGGAAGTGCGCTGTGATGATCCCAGCCGCGGTGGAAGACCTGCACGAAGCGTACGCCCCGTTCGACCATCCGCCTGGCGAGCAAGCAGTTGCGTGCAAACGAGCCCGACTTCTCGACTTCAGGACCGTACAACTTCTTGACCGAGTCGGGTTCGTCTCGAAGATCGGTCAGCTCCGGGACTGAGGCTTGCATGCGGAAAGCCATCTCCTGTTGGGCAATCGTGGTCTGAATCTCCGGATCGCCAATGTCCGTCGCGTGTTTGTGATTGAGTTGAGTCACAAGCTCAAGCATCGTATTCCGGCTGGTACGGGTAACACCGGTAGGGTTCGACAGAAAAAGCACCGGATCGCCTGCAGATTGGAAGGCCACTCCTTGATACTTGGAAGGCAAAAAACCGGTGCCCCACAGGCGGCTGTAAAGGGCCTGCACGTTCTGCTGGTCGCCGGACCAAAACGCCGAATTGAGCACAATAAAGTCCGGCAGATTGCTGTTGAGCGATCCCAGCCCGTAACTCAACCAGGCACCTAAACTCGGTTTGCCCTGGATTTGCGACCCAGTACATATCTGAGTCTTGCCTTCATCGTGATTGATCGCCTCAGTCCGCATCGACTTGATAAAGCACAGTTCATCCACCACAGTTGACAAGTGCGGCAGCAGCTCGCTCATGAACCTGCCGCAACTACCTTGCTGTGAGAATTTGAAGATGGAGGGCTGAATCAAATGTTCCTTGCCTTCGGTCATGGCCGTAACGCGTTGACCGTCTCGAACTTCGTCGGGCAGAGGCTGTTTGTATTTTGTCTCCAGCCCCGGTTTGTAGTCATACAATTCGATTTGGCTAGGCGCTCCTCCCATAAACAGAAAGATGACACGGCTGGCGCGGGGTCGAAAATGTGGCAGATCCGGGACAGCCGCGGGCGCTTGCTTGGCAATTAAGGAACCTAGCACGGCAGCCCCTAGCCCCATCCCGGTGTGGTTCAAGAATCGGCGCCGTGATTGCAGCCAATGATATTGCTCAAGCAGATGATCAGACATGGTCCATTACTCGCGTGTTTTGGTTGCATCGAGATTGAAGAGGGAATTGACCACCATTGTAAACGCAGCCAGTTCGATGCGCTGCGCATCCGTGGCCAGAGTCAGTTCGGATGTCATCGCCCGCGCTGAGTCCACGTCGTCCCGGTAGACCGAACGAAAGCTTTCTAGTCCGCTTCGCAAGTCCACTTCTTCCTCGGCACTCGGCAGATGCGAAGTGACCGACTCGAATGCGATTCGAAGGCGCTCTGCGTCGCTTTGATCCGGCGTGCCCAACAATTGCTGTGCGAAATGCCGAGCAGCTTCGAAATATTGGCCCTCGTTCATCATCAACAAGGCTTGTACCGGTGTATTGGTCCGCTCTCGTCGAGAAGTACAGTTTTCTCGGGTGGGCGCGTCAAAGATGGTCATCTGTGGCGGCGGCATTGCACGTTTCCAGAATGTGTAAAAGCTTCGTCGGTAAATCTTGTCACCTGTGTCCTCCTTGAAAGAGTAAGTGGAGGATGAGACCATGGAGACCGTTTTCCAAAGATCGGCAGGCTGGGGTGGCCTCACGCTTTTTCCGTACATCGCGTTGTTCAGCAGACCGCTGATGGCGAGCACCTGATCGCGAATCACTTCAGAATCCAATCGAATGCGCGACCCGCGGGCGAGCAGCCGGTTTTCCGCATCGGCTCGATACTCTGCTGGTGAGACGCGCGAAGATTGTTGGTAAGTCTGTGACAACACAATCGATCGGACGAGAGACTTGACGTCCCAATCATTGTCGACAAATGCATTGGTCAAGTCGTCCAACAACTCGGGATGACTGGGATACTCTCCCTGCGCGCCGAAATCTTG
>JANLUJ010000913.1:0-6832 GCA_031363425.1 Pirellula sp. | reverse complement strand
CCCTCGGCCCGAGCTTCAGCGATCTTCTCAGAGATGCGAGGCATTTCTTCGTTTTCAAGTCGTTCGACTTCCGCTCTGATACGGTTGTAACCGTCCCTGGTCATCGGTACGTAGTCGCTCATCGTGCACTCCTATGTTCTAATACGCTAAAAAAATTGCGACTCGCCTTCACATTCGAAGAAAAGCCGCATCGTGCTTGCGAAATGGCAAACAAACGTCAGGGAAACCTGCCCCGCTCAACACTATCTTTCTCGCGAGCACCGGATTGTCAAGTTCAATCGGCGGTCGCCTCGTAGATTGGAAGGTGCCTGTAATAGACTTCCAAGGATAACAAATTCAAGGTTGTTACATAGAGTCTACCGCCAAATCGTCCCCAAGCATCAGGAATTCGTCCGTTTGGCTCCCAAGACCCGATGTATTCTCCATCCTTTTTTTGCGTACGAATCAACAATGGATAGAGTCTACTGTACCATCCCTTCCATTTTTCGGCTCCCATATGAAACATGACTTGAGTTGCATAATACCAATAATACGTGTCGCTCTGCGGACTCTGAACAGTTCCCTCGGTCGGCAGCCTTTCCATCAACCAATCCGTACCTTGTTGCATATCCGGATTGTCTCGCCGCCAACCTAGATACAACCGCATCAATAGCCCTACGCTGGTCATGACAGGAGTCGGCACGCGACCATGGCGAGTAGCCGGCGCATCGGCCGCTTGCCAATTGTATCTATAAAGGTACTTTCGTGATTCGCTCGCCTGAGACCCTTCTAGCCATTTTGAGATGCCGCGGTACGACTCTTTCGAAACAACCAAGCCAGAAAGTTCAGCGCTTTTAAGGGCCATCATGCACCAACCGGTCACGCTCGTATCGGACCCTATCTTGGGTTGATACCTCCATCCGCCACCTTGAGGATCCTGACTTTGAACCAAAAAATCGATGGCCCGCTGCGCATTTCCCTTAATGGATTCGTCTTGAGTCATGCCGTAGGCTTCGCACAAAGCCAACGCAGCAATCGCGTGACTATAAAGCCAAGCATTGCCATCCGATTTGGCATCCGTTCGAACGTACAAGTCACCGTTTCGACGCTGGTTTCGAATCATCCAAGCCAAGGCTTTTCCGCAGACGTCTTCGTATTTGAATTGCCGGTGGGTATAGCCAGCGCCCTGAAACGATAAAAGTGCAAGGGCAGTTGCCGCCGTTTCGCTTCGAATATCGACCCTTTCACCAAAATCCTCCAAATGCCACGATCCGTCGTCCCTTTGGTACTTGGCTAAGAACTGAAGTCCATTCTCGATGGCCAACTCCGTCTGTGGGCCCAGTGGACCAAGCTCCGCTGCCGAATCCTCTTGCTCGCGATTGCGCTTCAGTCTCTGTGAAAAGGCTGGAGCAGGAATCGGGACCGCTGAATTGGCAATTTTGGGACCGCCTGTTTCCGGTCGTCGCAACCGATCGGTTGTAACTTCGGCATCTCGAATCTCCGGCAAAGTAATCTCTCGCTTCATTGGGTCCAGCCCCTTGCGTGGCGTATCCAATAAAGGTGCGGCCCACGCGTCGCGCCCGAACTCGATAGACGGTGCGCCTAGCGTTGGACTCAAACTCATCGATTCGCTGCCCTTTGCATTCAAGCTTTTGTTGCTAGACGAACGCTTTCCGATGTCCGTTTTTCCCAACTCGCTCCGAGTCGACATCGCTTGGACCACATCACCATTCAAATCGGATTCTGGTTCGCTAGAGGCTTGGTTGCCGACCACTGCAACGGGTTGGCTCAAAGCTGGCACAGACGACGTTTCGCTCGGTTCGCGATAAGGGCGTCTACCACCCTCCTCTCCGTTCATCGCAAGTCGAGGGTCAGACAAAAAGGAATTGTCCGAAAGGGCATTGGACACTTCGCTCTTAGCGCTGGTTCCAGGTCTCGCATTGGCCGTAGCCCGACCTACCGTCGGCTCGAACTTGACTACCCCCTGAAACTTCGAAATATCAACGCTTTGCCTGTCAGAATCACGTGATTCCTTCGAACGCGAACGCAACTCCGTGCCGCGCTCCGATGGACTCTCCGAAGCAAGCTTCGAAGATGGCAATCCTAAAGCTGGCACGGGCACTTGGTTCACAATCGGCCTTTCTGGATCTGAGATAGGCGAACCACGCTGCAACAAACTGGGGCGCTCGGGCAAATCACTTGCCGCTCGATTTAGAGCCTTTTCCAATTCGCGGTTCCGACTCTTTTCATCGCGGACGGGATTGCTCTTTTGAATACCTTGCTGCGTCCCTTGATTCGCTCTGCTTTCAATCGATAAAGTGGCTTTCGGCATTTCGGCCAAAGCGTTTCTGTTGCGCGACGGTGCTTCCACTCGATCCATCTCCGTTGCAGCTGCTTGCAACTCCTGTGATTGCCGCGGCTGAGCCGACTTTAGGTTGGGGACTTCGACTTCAATTGGCTGTCGATCTATAGGCTTCATCGGGTCTGGCCGTTCCAGTTTTTCCGCAGTGGAGGTAATCGTCGGCTGGCTAGGCGAAGCTTCCTTTCTCGGTTTAATAAATGGCCTCTCCGCTAGCGTCGGTTTGATCTCGTCCTTGGGCAGATCCACGTTCAATTTGGCGGACTCGTCTGGTCGTTGCGAGGGATCTAAGTTTTCTTGGGCAACATTTTGTTCCGTTTTGACCGGCTTCAAATAGTCAGGACGGGATTCGCTGTTGGCACTAGAGGGTTGAAAGTACTGCGGCGTGATGGACTTGTTAGAGGCTTTAACAACTGCAACCTTCTGGATCTCCGTTGGCAAATAGCTGCTGAACAAAACGACATTCACCGCAAAGAACAACAAAAACAAGTGCACCCCGACGCTGATCAGAAATCCTAGCTGAATCGATTTTTCAACCACATCATTTGCAAGTACACGCGTTATCATCGAGGTCGCAATCAATACCGTCGGAACTCCCAATAGGTAAATCCAAGCATTGTAAAACGGATCCGGATCGTCGAAACGTAGGAGCCTTAGGACTAGCAACAAGACCATCAGCCCTAGAAGCAACAGAGCTGCGTCCATGACCCAAAGCCCAGAGTTTTTTCTAGCTACGACTCGCTTCAAGATCCGGCCTCCGATTCCGTCGAGATTTTGTAAGACGGAACTTTCAACTTGGTGCATAGGTCCATCACCGATACGACAGCTTGAAACGCAACGTTGCGGTCGCCTCGAATAATGACCATTTGGTTGATGGGATTGTCCGCCATTGCACGCCGGAGAGTCGACTCGACCTTTTCTATCGCCATGCGTTCACCGAGAATCATGTATTGCCCCGCTGCATCTACATTTACTACCAACTCGGTCGGCTCTGCGGTCATGGGTACAGCACTCGCTGCTGACGGCAATTGCACAGGCAACTCCCGATCGTCTTGAGCAAATCGGGTTGCAACCAAGAAGAAGATAAGCAGCAAGAACACCACGTCGATGAGAGGCGTCAGATTGAGTGAATCGAGCGCGCGCCCCTTTTTGATCTTGATTGTCATGTCGATTTGTCAGTCTGGCTTTTGGCTCAGTCCGTTTATCCAATCCCGAAGTATCGTTAGTCGTTCGCTGCTCATTGTATCTGGCTCCCAGGGGTCCAGGCCAGCGATCGGAGCCGACCATTTATCAAGTATTTCCAATGCGGATATCATTTGCGACAGATTTCCCGCAGAAAGCAGGTCTATTAGCGGCCTAGCAGCCAGTGTTCTATTCTTGGCAAGCTTTTCCATAATTAGCTTGCGTTTCGATGGCTTGCGATCGCGAAGCATGGATATCAATTCACGTACTAACTTTTCATCCACCGGATTGTCATTGCGCAACAAACGCAGAGTTGAAGGATTGGCGGAGTCGAAATTGTCCGCTAACCAAGCTTGCAGTTTTTTTAGCCCGCCATAGCCTTCATTGCTAGCGGCAACCTCTTGATCCAATCCGAGTATCCGGAAAGCCGGGACTGCATTGACTTGCCATTCCTTTGCGAGAGCTACCTCCTCGTCGATATCGACTTTGACCACGACCCATTTTTGAAAAATGGACTTGGCGATCGGCTGTCCGAGTTCCTCCTCTAGTTGTTTGCAGGGTCCACACCACTCTGCCCCGAGTATTACCAAAATAGGACGATCAAGTTTTTCGGCTCTTTGAACCGCGTCGTCGTAGTCATGCAACAATGGCACAATCTCCATTGGCTGAACTTTCGCAGGATGCGGAATCAATTTATCGTCAATCGATTGAGCGTTTGCCCGCAAGTGACCAAAAAGCGGGCCCCCAAGTTGAAACACAACCACTAGCCACAACGCAAGGCAGCTGTCTAATAATCTCCGCACGAATCCGAACTCTAATAACACCAGCGTCCTCCTATGCACGGCTTTCAAAAATAAACTCGCCACGATATTTTGCTTAGGCGACCAGCAGACTGAATCTACCACTAGCATGTCCCCCTGTGCAACGCTGTGAAGTACTTTTTCTTCAGTCGATTTTGCCGTGGGTTGATGTCCTTCGACACCTTTGGGTTGCCCAACATTTGGCTGCGAGATATGGCACAATAAGATCAAATGCAGCACCAATTTTATCTCGATTGCCCCCGCTAATGAACGACAGCTCACTTCCCAATTCTCCGATAGATCCATACGAACCTCCGAAACCGGAATCGACATCGCAATCAACGATAGGTTTGGGTTCTCGTTTCTGGATTCCAATATGGTTTTCATTGGCGCTCACCTGCGGCTCGCTTGCAACAGTCGCTATATGTGGAATGCAAACTGCGTTTTACCCACTAGCACTTTTGGGTATTCTCGGGGTCCTATCGACCGCCATGGCAATTGCCCGGGGGATTATGTGGCAAAAACGAATGCCCTTCTTGGACAATTCCATTCAAGGTACGACTGGCTTTTCCTTATTCCTGACTTCAATGTTAATCGGTTTCGTTGCGACGACGATTAGCCTTCTATGTTGCTCCGTCATTTGCCTCCCCTTAGGATTCGCAGTAGCCGTCGGCGGAGGCGCGGGGGAAACAACAGGCATCCTTGCACTCAGTCTTATGTGCTCGTGCCTTGGACTTTTTGTCGGTTACTTGTTCGTCCGTTGGACCGTGCCAAAAGCACCGGCGGAATGATGGAAGTGCAGACTCGGTTGCTTTATGCGATAGTCATGTTAAATGCGATGATTGTGGCCCTAGCAATTCTTCACAAAAAGCATGAGAAATTACGACTCAATGACAAGCAGCGCGCGGTACTCGGATTCTCGGCGTTTTTGGGCGCGATGCTTGGGGCCAAACTACCATTCCTGTTTGAGCAAGACTGGGTGGGGATTATCTCGCCAACTATGTGGTTATCTGACGGCAAGACCATTTTAGGTGGGATTTTCGGAGGTTACCTAGCCGTTGAGGTCGCCAAGCGGTACTTGAGAATTCAAATCAAAACCGGCGACTCCTTCGCTTTGCCAATTGCTGTTTCGGTCGCCATCGGTAGATTCGGCTGTTTTATCGCGGGATGCTGTTTCGGCTGTGTTACCGAATTGCCGTGGGGCATATCCTTTAAAGTAGCAAACGATCCTGCTGGTACTTTTAGGCACCCCACCCAACTATACGAATGCTTCTTCCATTTGCTATGCGCAGGTTGCCTTGCAGTGGCCGAACATCAAAAATGGATGGAGGGGAGTCGACTCAAGGTCTATCTGTTAGTCTATTTGGTTTTCCGATTTATTTCCGAATGGGTCCGGCCCGAGTCGATCACGTTCATTGGCTTGACTTCTTACCAGGTCGCTTGCTTATTTCTCAGTGCATGTCTTCTAGGACTTTGGTTCAGTGACCGCCGTCGGTAACAGGTGCATTGCGGCTCGAATTGCCGCTCGATTCGATCCGCCAGACCGACAACGGATCATTTTCGCTGAGTGGGTCAACGTCGCTTAATGGGTCGATTTCTAACCGGTTCAAGGTGATATTGTCTCCAACTCCGCTTGGTTATCCGATGCTCGCCAATCCTAACCCTACGTTTCTGATTACGCGTCGGGTTATGATAGGGGACATGATAAAACTTTTGCGTCATGCTACGAATGAAAGCTAATGAAAAACAACCCGTCGACCAAACCGCTACCCTCTCCACGTCCATGGATCTTAGCTGAAAGCACCCTCGAAATGGTGCGGAGGTCGGATTACCAGATGGCGATTTTGCCACTTGGCGCTACCGAACCGCACAATTTGCACTTGCCCTATGCAACGGACATCTACGAAGCGGAATGGATCGCTTCGGAGATCGCTCAAGTGGCCTGGGCACAAGGCGCGAGGCCAGTGGTTCTTCCGGCAATTCCCTACGGCACTGAAACGAACTTGCAACGCTTTCCTCTGGCGATGAATATCATGCCGTCGACCCTCTTTCGTGTCATCGAGGACCTGGTGCAATCGATTGCAGCTTGCGGTATTCGAAAACTGCTGATTCTCAATAGCCACGGAGGAAACGAATTGAAGCCATTGCTGCGTGAATTGTACGGCAAGACAGATGTCCAACTCTTCTTGTGCAATTGGTTTCAAATGGTGCGAGACCTAAGTCAACACATTTTCGATAAGCCGGATGACCATGCCGGTGAGATGGAAACCTCGATGATCCTCGCGTATCGCCCCGAGCTCGTTGCCAAATCAAGCGACGGAAGATTGAATGCGGACCAAGGGGCCGCTCGCCCAATGCGATTCGACGCCCTTGAAAAAGGCTGGGTATCGATCACTCGCCCTTGGCATTTGCTCACGACCAATTCCGGATGCGGAGATCCTCACGCCGCATCGGCAGACAAGGGCCATCAAATGATGGCAGGCATCCGCCAGAGGCTCGTGCCGTTTGTCAT
>JANLUJ010000870.1:0-4531 GCA_031363425.1 Pirellula sp. | reverse complement strand
CTTGGGACCGAGTCCTCGAGTTTAGCGATCGACAGCAGCATGGCGCTAAGGCGATCGCACCCGGCAGGTGCGACCTACCAAAGGTCCAACAGCAAAAGGATGTTCGAATTGTTGGAATTGTCAACTGGCCCGTCGGTTTGACCTGGATTCATTCCCCGATCATTTGCTAATGTCGGGCAGAATCTGCCGAACAAAGTGTCAATAAACATAGGGTGCTCTGACCAAATGGAATCCCGTTCCAACCGGTTAATCCCGGCAGACGTCAAGACTCAACGCAAACAAGAGACAATTTGACGATGCGAAAAATTGCAGTTCTCAATCAAAAAGGTGGCGTCGGCAAGACAACCACTGCCGTTAACTTGGCAGCTGGGCTGGCGTTATGCGGCAAAAAGGTCTGCGTCCTGGACCTGGATCCCCAAGCACATGCTTCATTGCATTTCGGCCTGACTCTCAACGACAACGAAACCAGTATCTACGATCTTTTGTGTGGCGATGCGCTTTTGGAGCACGTCCGACGCTGGGTGTTGCCAAACTTAGCTATTGTGCCAGCCAGTCTTGACCTAGCGGCTGCCGAAATGGAGCTAGCTGGTGAGGTTGGACGCGAAGTTATTTTGAAGGACAAGATTGAGATGGATGAGTCGGATTTCGATTTCATGATTCTCGATTGCCCGCCTTCGTTGGGCGTGCTGACTCTCAATGCATTGACGGCGGTAGATGAGGTTTTTTTGCCGCTTCAACCACACTTCCTGGCATTGCATGGGTTGAGCAAGTTGCTCAAAACCATTGAGCTCGTAGCCAAGCGATTGAATCCAAGCTTAAAGCTGGAGGGGATCGTGCTTTGCATGTACGAATCAGGAACGCGTCTCGCCGCTGAAGTTAGCCGCGATGTCGAAGAGTTCTTGCAAGTGAGCGCAGCCCAAAGCCCGGTCTGGGCGCAAGCCAAATTCTTTCAAACAAAAATTCGCCGCAACATCCGACTGGCCGAAGCCCCTAGTTTTGGACAGTCTATTTTTGCGTACGCCCCCAATAGCCACGGGTCTGAGGACTATATGTCTTTGGCCTACGAGGTTCTGGCGGAAGAGGCAAAGACTACATCCAGCGTCGAAGCTCAATCTGTCGCATCGTAAACTCCGGGTAGACAATTCCATGACGTCGAACGTGCAGAAACATTTTCTTTCAAGCATCCGTTTCAGTGGCTGGTCACTCAATCGACAGAGTCTGCAAAGAATTGCGGTTTCATCCTTGATCGGCTCATCGTTCACGCTGGCTGGCTGCCAGCAGATGGGCTTTCGCGCTCGCGACGAAGAACTTACGAGGATGATGGCGGAACAAGACGATTGGGACCTGCCTCAATCGCCCGTAAGCAAAGTTCCTCGACCGAATGTGTACGATCTAAAAACGCCAAGCAGGTTTGAAAAAGCAAATAGATTGGATGCGGAAGGCGGAAATGGCGCGAACGATCGAAACGCCAAGACCAAGCGGAGCGGCCTAGTTGGATATGGTCCAGCCAGCGACCATTCTGAATCAGACGATCGAACGCACTCAACGCTCCTGAGCACATCGAACCAAGATATCGATATCGACGGAGCTCTTGCCTCCCTGCCTGCCGCGTACCGAGAAATTCTCAAAAAGCAATTGGATGCAGTTCAGAGTTCGGAATCCCTTGCAACCAACGCATTGTCGAAATCCAAATCGAAGCCAAGCGAAAATCGAGCGAAAGCAGAGGATAGACTTCCTGCTAGTCGCGATTCCGTAGCGATGTCGGAGCCGTCCAACGGCGCTAAAGCAAGCGGATCGAACAAGGTTTCCTTTCGGATGACCGACACTAGCCTTGTCGAACAAGATAACGGCATGCGGGATAAAGTCGAGACAGCAGACGCCGTTCCATCCAAAAACAATGACGTGAGTTTAGCAACGGCCATCGCGACATCACCGCACTATGCCGATCGTTCGGATAATTTGGGGACCAATGTCGTTCAGGCTTCGGCAATTGCACCGCTTAGCAATAGCAAGTCAATTCCACTGCTACCAATTCCCATGGGGAATGCAGTTCAAACCGCAAACGCCTCCAATTGGCGTCAATTGTTAAGTCAGGCTATCGAACAGTTGGAGAAACAAGTCAAGGAGGTTCCTGCCAGCGATGAAAATCTGCGAATCAGTCAGGAAGTGACCCTAAGAATGCTCTACGTTAGCCAGCGAAGACTGGCCGATGCGATGCGTCCAATTGACAAACTGTCCGACAATGAAAAGGATTACTTCCAGCATCAAATGCAAGCTCTCTATGAAGCAAGCAATCCAGATGCAATGCCCGTGCGTTCGCGGCACTGGTCACTTGTGATGAATAGCCAGCGCGAAGCGACCAATCAACTTGCAGCGGCCAGCAACCTCGAAGTGAAGTCCGTCGCCTTCTGCACCGAAGTAGAACGATACGGGGTTATCACCAAGTTTCCAAAGTACCACTTCAAGCCAGACGATGAGTTGCTTCTGTACTGCGAAATTGAGAACGTAGCTGCGAACAAAGTCAAAGAGGGCTTCGAATCTCAACTTCAAGGAAGTTATGAAATCATCGATTCGCAGGGGCGAAAAGTCGCAGACCAGCTGCTCCCGATGGAACCGGAGATTTGTCAGAATCATCGTCGCGACTACTTCATCGTTTACAAAATCTATATGCCACAGCAGATTTCTGCTGGCAATTATCAGCTCCGATTAACCGTCGAAGATATGAAGGCGCGCAAGTTCGGGCAGAGCCAACTCGAATTCCAAATCAAGAAGTAGTCGACGTGGCGGATGCTGCCAGCATCCGTGTCCAATCCGCCGTGGTGGATGCTGCCAGCATCCGACGCCGACGCTAGCAGCGTCGGCCACGAGCTACTTACGCGTTACGAATCGAAGCACAAAAGCATCATCAAACTCAGTCGGTTGCGACAGCGTTCGGAATTGCAGTCTCCGATCGAAGACATAGCCAAACTCGACAGAAGACAAATTTCCATCCGAGTTTCGATTCTCAAAACCAAGCAGCAGTTGCAGGTCACGGTAGGTCATCACGTCGTTGTCGTTGTTTGGGAATTCGATATCCCACGTTCCGCCGCCCAATCTACCTGCCAAGTAAATTTTGGATTGATTGTCGATGGAATAATCGATGCGTGGTCGCGGGAACACTAGATCAAAACGCATGTCAGGCATCGCTTGGGGACGCCATGAGATGCCGCCGACGGGCAATAACTTGATGTCGTCGCGGCTTAAGTAATCGACACCAAATACAAAATCCAATTCCGGTTTGAGATGGAGCATTCCAACCGCATGCCCAGGAAATCGAATGCCGTCTCTGGCGCTGTCCTCGAAATCGCTGAAGACACCGATGCTTGTTGCGAGATCGTAACTCATGTAGTCTTTGATGCGTCCTCGCTTTTGGTACCCGAGCGAAAAATCGTACAATCGGGGAGGAAGAGGAACCACGTTGGGGCCGGATAATAAATGAATATTAATGGCAGTCGTTATCCCAGATTTATAGCCGCGTCCCAAATAGGGGGAGGATTCAAATGACAGCCAGCCAAATCGATCTCCATCGCCGGGTAAATAACTGAGCGATTCTTCGTCCGATCTGTAATTTAAGTAGGGTTCCTGTGAAAAGTAGGACAATCTTGGAAACTTCAAATCGGAATGGGAGTCGGGATCAAATTTGAGCTCAGCCCCCGTATCCAAATCGCCGTTCGTAGGATCACGATATTCTCGCAGCGTACCGCGGTCGCCAGCTTTTCCTTCGATCGACACAAGCTTGCCCAAACTCTTTATTTTCGGTAGACCTTCTGGATTGCCGTCGCCAAACGATTGAGCCCCGGAAAAGGAGTCTGCAAGCTGCGTTCGTTCAGGCATCCAGTTTTCGAATTCTTGCCCATTCAAGAAAGCGCTGAAAAATAGGATGATCGTAATGGTCCAAAGGACCTTTTGGCAATCAATGGGTGAACCTGGATGCATAGACTCTTTCGAATATTCCGACATGCGATACCTCAGAGGTAAACTATCGGGTTTGCGCACTATTTTCTAGAGCCATTCCGGTTGCTTCGAAATGCCATGGCACCTTGAAAATGACTTCTTTCCGTAATACAACAGAGCCTTAAATCTGGATTGCGGCGCGGGTTCTGCTCAAAAGCGGTTAGCCTATGCCGGTCGAATCCGTTCTAAATCAATTTTCTGAATACGAAACATGAGTTGCTGAATGGCTGGAACAGGTTTGGATGATGGTTTGGTTACTGCCGACAGTGTGGCCAAGGTTTTAGGACAAGCGCTCGACGCTGGCGATGGTTTGCTTCGATTGACGCCCACTTGGGTTCCTAGAAGCTTTTTGCATCCTGGCCGCCGAATCAAACTGTACCCAGGAGACCTCTACGCATTTGGGGCGAACCGCGGCGGGATCGATGAACGTTGGTTTTCAAGCACAACACAAGCTGCCAACGAAGGTCGCGTTTGGCACGAGGGACTGAGCTTCTGTTTATTCGAAGGCAAGAAATTTTTGCTAAAGGATGCGGTTGCC
>JANLUJ010000848.1:0-8206 GCA_031363425.1 Pirellula sp. | reverse complement strand
TGACTCATGAAGTTCTTCCCGACGAGGCCACTCGAGTTGGCTAACCCATCTGACATCAATAGCAATCGCGGAGTCTCGATCGCATGCGCGGTGAGCACTACCACTTTAGCGTTGACACGATACTCGCGGCGTTGTGAGTCGAGATAGAGGACCCCCGTGACTCGATCGGAGTCTTCCAATACGCGATGAACAAATGCCTCGGTAATGACCCTAGCACCAAGTTTCTCGGCATGTGCAAGATAGGTGTTAGCCGAAGTCGCTTTCGCTTCCGTCGGACAGCCCGACGCGCACCAGCCACAGTAAACGCATGCTGGTCTACCACCGTATTCTTGCGAGTTGATCGCTATCGGAGGAGCGAAGGGATTTGCGCCGAGTTTTCTTGCACCTCGAGCAAGCACTTGTGCATGCCAATTCATCCTATGAGGTGGCATTGGGAGTGTGTAATTCTCTGGTGCAAACGGACCGCACTCACCTGCCGCGCCTAGCTCGCTTTCTACTCGCTGGTAGTGCGGTCGCAAATCGTCGTAGCTGATCGGCCAATCCTCCCCGACACCTTCGGTCGAATAGGTCCGAAAATCTTCGCGATGAAAACGTGGCATCACCCCAAGCCAGGGCAAAGTGCCACCTCCAACACCCATACCAGCCTTCGGAACGACGAAGTCAGAGCCAACGTGATTGCGAGGCTCCGACCACATGATCTTGCCAGCATTTGATTCCGAGTTGGGCAAAGCAGCGTGTCTACCAAAGCGTTGGCCAGCCTCCAAAACCAGTACCGACAAGCCCTTTGAAACCATCCGCTGCGCCATGAGCGAACCCGTCGGTCCGGCGCCCACGATGATCACGTCGTAAGACTTGCAATTCGAAGAGGAAATGGGGGGAACTAACATGCCTTGATCATGCCACAACGGCACATCAACGACTAGACCACCAGCGGCAACTTTTAGAAGTTTCGCGGCGTCAGCTAATGATCGTGAAATGCGCCAATCGTTGTCAGGTCTGATCCTGATGAGCTCGTGTCGGCTTTCGAGTATCGCTCGCCGAAGTTAAGGCGAAAGGCTGGAGGTTAGCGAGTCGGGAGTTCATAGCATGCGGCTTCTTCGGCGTTGCGAATAAAGATTCGATTGCCCACGACAACCGAGTGATTCCAAGTTTTTCCCTCGATCGCTCGGTACTTTGCAAGCTCCACCATCTTTTCCGAGTCTGCTCTCAACAATACCAAGTCGCCTTCTTCGGATGTAACCAGCATTTGGCCCGCGTCGCATAACAATAGAACTTGTCCGTTACCGTATCGCCCCTTTTTCCATTTTTTCTCTCCAGTGGCAACATCAATACACGCAAAAATATTTCCATCAAAACCGTAGAGATACCCTTGGTGCTCGACGAAGTCATTGAAATCGGGCTTCATAGAACGAGATGCCCATTCTTCTTTTACCGACCACACGTCTCCATTTCGTGATACCGATAGTCGCTTTGTGCCTTCTCCCAGACTGTTCGCTAACAACACGGAATTGCCGAGGACCAACGGCTGAAGCGTGCGGTAGTTTTGGCTTGGCGAATCGAACTGCCAGATCTTGCTTCCGTCCTTTGCGTTGATGAATTGTAGACCGGCATTGGTCTCCATGAGAACCCCTTGGACTGAATCGAAGCTCGCGACTTGAGCTGAGCTGTAGCTGTGATCCCCAGAGGCGGTCGACCAACGTGATTCGCCCGTATTTGCATCGTAGCCCAATAATCCTTTGTCATCCGCACCACCTGCGTGAACGATCACAACTCCGTCCGTAACTAACGGTGATGAAGCGAAACCCCACATCGGAGGCTTTCGTTTGGAATCAACCTGTATGTCGCGTTCCCAAATCTTTGCGCCTGTGCTTGAGTTTAGACAGGTTAAAATGCCATTGGCTCCCAAGGAGAACAATCCTTCATCGGCAATGGTTGGAGTAGCCCTCGGACCAGCTCCTGCTACCGATTCCCAAAACCGACTCGCGTATTCGTGATCCCAAATTATTGCCCCAGTATCGGCTTCCAAACAAACGACGGCTTCCTTTTCTCCTCGTTGCTCTTGCGTGAACAGACGGTTTCCGGCGACCGAAAACGACGACCAACCCGGACCGATCTTGGACTTCCAAATACGTTTCGGTGGAGAGTTCGCCCAGTCCTCCTTGAGGGATACACCGACTAACTTTCCATCGCGCGCTGCACCTCGAAAACTAGGCCAAACCGACGACGCCAGCGTAATTTCAGCCTCATTCCCTTCAACGGACTTCGCTGGTGACTTGTTAGCAAGGCTCTTTAGATAGGACTCTTCAGGCGTCGCTTCCCATCGCCAAGAAAAGTCCGCTACAAATTTACCTGATACTCCCCCCGATTGCAAAAGATCCCAATAGCCGAAACCGATTACCGAGCAGAGGATAGCGGCTGGCAGACGTATGGAAGGACGATTGGCTAACAGTATCAGTGGAAGTGCAAAAGCAGCTATTCCAACCGGAATGACAAAGATAACCACACTCATGCCTTGCAGGGTAAAATGACATAGTGAGGCAGCGACGAAACCAATGATCGCGACTGCGACAAATCCGATCAGTTTCTCTTTCCAACTGGCTCGACTGGCAACGACCCACCAAAGCATGATCAGGATTCCAAGCGCTGCGGGCCCCATGAAGCCCAGCATAAATACCGGAAGGCTTGGTGCTTCCATCGTGTCAGGAAGTTTTCGCAGTAGCACCATCGAAATGACCAATAGAGCTGCAGGCCACCATCGCAACGTTTTCAATATAGGATTTGCATTGGATTGCACGTTTGTTTGCACTGACATATTTACTTTACCCTTCACGGCCCAAATCGAACTTTGGCTTTGCGGTACAATCAAGAATCGAACACGCATTCTAAGGAATAGTTAAGCAGGAAGCGAGCCATTTTCTCGGGGTTGTTGGCATTCGAGTCTCATGAAATGAAAGCCCGTGAAGCCAGTACCACCCCAAAGAGTCTCGCCACGCCAGAAGCGGCTTTGTCTTCAGCCCGTTTCTTCAAGACTGGGACTGGGCAATATGGCCGGCTGCGACAAGGGCCCTTTGTACAGGGGCCCTTTGTACAGTGCCACCCACTTGACGTAATTGGGTGGGTCGGTAGAATAGCGGAATTGGAGGGTTTTACTATGCCGCGTGCTTTGCGTGCTGAAGTGTTTGAGCCGAATGAGGTCTGTATCGTCCACTGTGTCCAGCGCTGCGTTCGCAGGGCTTACTTGGCCGGGGACGATCCCGTCTCGGGTAAGAATTTCGCGTACCGACGCGAATGGATCCGATCGCGACTCGAGAAATTGGCATCGGTCTTCGGTATTGATTGCTTGACCTATGCCATTCTGTCCAACCATATGCATGTGGTGGTCAGGTCCAGACCGGATGTCGTGGCCACCTGGTCCGATAAGCAAGTTGCCCTTCGTTGGCTGCAGATCTTTCCTGGGAAAAGGATTGACGAACAGCTTGGCGATCCCACTACCTCCGATGTCGAACGATTGGCTAATGACCCTGAACGGTTGGCCGTGATCCGGACGCGGTTGTCGGATATCTCCTGGTATATGCGGGCCCTCTCAGAACCGATCGCAAGGATGGCGAACCACCAAGATGAATGCACCGGCAGCTTTTGGGAGGGAAGATACAAGGCACAGCGAATTCTCGATGATGCCGGTCTGTTGGCTTGCAGCATGTATGTCGATCTCAATCCAATTCGAGCGGCCATGGCAGAGTCACCTGACAAGGCTGAGTTTACCTCGGCTTATGATCGGATCGCGGCGGCCAAGGGTCGTACTATTGCGTCTGCGGCCGCCCATATGAAAACGATTTCACGCGAGGAGGCTGGTAAGATCTTGACCAGTTCGACGCCGCAGCAATTGGCGCGGCGACGTAAAGTAGCTCGCAAGAGACGTGGACCGCGAGTGGCTCGTGATGCTTGGTTGGTACCGCTGACGATCGATCCCAAGAAGCTGGGCCCGATTGCGAGCAAGAGTGCTCTTCGGGCGAGCGACAAAGGGTTCTTGGAGATGAGCCAATCGGATTATTTGTTGTTATTGGATTGGACGGGGAGGAATGGCCGAATGGACAAACGCGGTTCGATCCCAAGCGACTTGGCACCGATTTTGGAGCGGCTGGGGATTGCGAGTTCGATGTGGTGCGATTTGGTTTGGAACTACAAGAAGTACTTTGGTAGGAGCAGCGGATCGGGTAGACCAGAGAGTCTGAAAGAGAACGCTGAAAAGAACCAGCGAGCCTTCTCGCCCGGACAACGTGCTTCTAGGAAGTGCTTTGCGTAGGCGTTAACCCATTGAACGCGGCAATCACTAGCCCAAGATTTCGAATATACTTACGATTCGCGAAGGCAGTTGCAAGCGGAACTGCAATTTGGAAGCAGTTATTTGTTGAGCAAATCGATAAACTTCAATCGAAAATTTGATGATCCGGCACCTACGGCTTCAGGCTAAACGGAAAGTCTCCTCAAGTCCCAATGGGTCGGATGAAATGAAAGCCATTGAAGCCAGCGCTAAGCTAAAGAGCCTTGCATCGCCTGAGGTTGCAGCATCCTCAGCCCGTTTCTTCAAGACTGGGCCAGGGCAATATAGCGAAGGTGACATTTTCATCGGCGTTCGTGTCCCAGTACTCCGCAAATTAGCCGGCGACTTTCGTACCTTGCCACTGACGGAGACTGAAGCTCTGCTCCATTCGCCCGTTCATGAAGAACGAATGCTCGCCCTTTTGGTTCTCGTTCTGAGCGTTACCAAATGCGACGACGGTCATCGAAAGACGGTTTATGACTTTTATATAAGCAACACGCAGCATATCAACAACTGGGATTTGGTGGACACATCGGCTCCGACCATCGTTGGTGGTTATCTTCGAGAAAGGGCTCGCAAACCCATAATCCGATTGGCAAAATCGGCGAGTCTCTGGGAACGTCGTATTGCGATTGTAGCTACGCAACACTTCATTCGACTTGGAGAGTTCGAAGATACGCTGGCCATCAGTCGCCTTTTGCTCACCGACAGTGAAGACGTAATACACAAGGCTACAGGCTGGATGCTACGCGAAGTAGGCGAGCGGGACGAAAGGGCCTTGGTGGGGTTTCTGAATGAACATGCTGCGGTCATGCCACGAACCATGCTGCGGTATGCCATCGAGCATTTCACCGATGAGCAACGGCAAGTTTACCTTGGCGAGCGGCGAACGGGGAAAAGACAGTAGTCTCAGTCGCACCCTGCAGGCACGACCAACCCATGTTACTCTTGCCGAGAGCAACTTTGCGATGAAGACCGCGACTCAAATCCTCAGACTCGCTGTAGCACCAAGACCGTGTCTACTGCTTCTGCATTGAGCTTTTGCGTTGACTCTAGGTCGAACCAAAAATCGTGAATTGCTATCAGCTTGAGCTTTTTTGCTTTTGCTAAGAGACTCTTCAATTGCGGTGCGGTATAAATTCTCAGCGTGATGTGATCCGACAATCGGAACGATTCCTCCTTCTTCTTGACCAACATGGAAATTCTCAATTTTTCCAACCGAGTTTTCATGCTTGTTTCGACGACCGTGAGGGCATAATAAACGGACGTATCCTCATCTTTCGCAGCCCATCTTTCAGTCCCCCAAAGATCTCCGTCGATGGGCAACAAATGTAGCGACAGCACAAACACACCTCCTGGCTTGAGGTGCTCTGCAACACAATCGAGGTGTGCGAGAGCAGCTTCTTCCGATTCCAAATGGCGAAAGGTATTGATGGCGTTTACTGCCGCGTCGAATGGCTGATCGAACTGAAACTTAGTCATGTCTCCGACCACGGTCTGTCCCTTGACCCCTAACTTCTTGAGCTTTTTCTTGCAGTATTCCAACGCAGTTGGATTGAGGTCCAAGCCCGTCATCGAAAACCCTCGCTTAGCCATTTCACACACCAACCGGCCTGAGCCGCATCCCAGTTCTAGGACGTTATTGACTGGAAACGGTACATACTTCTTGAAGACGGCTTCTAGGAACTTCGCCTCCTTCGGAGTGTCTTTTAAGAACCCGAGTTCGTAAAGTTGAGGATAGTCATACCAAGACTTGATCGTCTCATCGCGGACTTTCTTGCTAACGTTCCTCTTGGCTGCGTCAGCTGTTTGCTTAGATATCGCCTTGACCTTTGGAGTCATAAGCTCGATTGCTTTGCTCAAATGTGCGATGGCTTTGCTTTTGGTCACCGGCTTGGATTCGGCGGCAACCTCGGCTTTGGCAACGGTTTTTGTTGGTGTTCTAACGACGTTCTTTTTCTTAGCTGTTTTTCGAGTCGCAACGATGTTCTTAGTCAATATCCACTCCCTAAAGTATCGTAATGTAATGTAATTTGGCGTCCGGCTGACTGAAAAATTGCCTCGGGCTTACCATGGTCTAGTTAGTTAGCGAGGCAAGCTCGCCAGACGTTGGATGGTATTGCGCATGAGGTCCATGGATTGTAGATCGTTTACGCTGTCAGCGGCAGCGGGCTATCCGAAAACTCTTTCTTGCGATCCGTCCAATACGACGGACTCTTGGGTTCGCTCGCAACGATCAACCAAAATCGCATTCTTCGGATGACTCCCTTTTCCATGAATCGACCAAACACTCGCATCTCAAGCGGGTCTTTCTCCCCATCAATTTGGCAGTCCGCTTGGTCGAGCGGATGCACTAATAGACCTATTCGAGAGGACTCACTCGCCCAACCATTCTCCATTAAGTTGTTGAAACGTGCTCCCTTCAAATGCAATTCAAGTTGCGGATGCGTGTCCAGAAGCGAAGTCTGAATACTCAACCAAATCTCCATGGTCAAATCATCTAGAGTTGATTCCGCAAGCATTCGTAGGTCGACTTGATATCCAAAATTCCACGGGGAGACCTGTGGGAACAAAGCGATCAAATCCCTTTGTCGCACATACGCGTCCTCAAGAGGTATCCCAGCGGCCGAATGATTCGCTTTGTGCTCGCGAGGCGTGATTCCAACATTCAAAATAGTTTTACTGGACTTGTCGTGAAATTGAATCAACGGCTGGTGTGAACCGTTTGCAAAGTCGACGTCTACCGAACCATGAGGTTCATGCCAGTTTGCGTTACTTCCTTTTAGTTTCCAACTCATCGACATAAACTCTGAATGATGTGGGGTAAGAAAGAGCAACAAAGCCGTAGCGAGGCGCACAAGGCCGCGCGTTTCGTTATCATGGCGAATCACGACTTGCCGATGCTGCTGCAAGAACATTGCAAGCTGCTGACCAAACAGCGTTAAACGATAACAAAGCCGATTGGATGCAACAACCAGCGTTTGAAGTTGTGCACACAGGCAATTGGTCTCAAAAAGGGCGACTATTACAAGCCCGCGGCGCAAACAAGGGATGGAATACGCAAATCCCTCGCTTGCGCGTCGGGCTTGTATATTATTGGTAAATCGCAGTTGTTAGGACAATAGTGCACAACTTCAAGAGTTCCGCTCGCCAAGTCTCTCGCCATCGAAAAAGGTCCATATGGATTTTTCCTTAGAAGAAGCAATGAAAGTCGGATCGGATGCGGCGCGAGCGGCTGGCAAAATTTTGTGCGAAATGCTTGAAACTGCAACAGTTCGAGAGAAAGCTCCGAAGGATCTGGTGACAGATGCCGATGTTGCCGCTCAACATTGCATCGAAAGCCGAATCAAAAATGCCTTTCCCAATCATCAGTTCTTGGGAGAAGAGTCCGCAATTTCCAGCGATCGATCCAGTGATTCAACGGAGGAATGGTTGTGGGTCGTCGATCCACTCGATGGAACGGTCAACTTCGTTCATCGTTTGCCGAACTTCGCCGTATCAATTGCGTTGATGAAGCAGGGCAAGGTTGTGCTCGGTATCGTTTTTGATCCAATGGCCAGCGAACTCTATGCTGCGATACTCGGACATGGGGCCACAGTAAACGGAAGTACGCTGCAATGTAGTAACTGTGCCAGTCTCGACAAGGCGTTGGTCGCGGCTAGTTTTCCGCCCCAAATCCAAAGAGGCTCCATCGAGATTGAACAATTCGTTGAAGTTTTAGTCCGTAGCCAAAGCGTTCGCCGTCTTGGGTCGGCAGCCTTGAATCTATGCTACGTCGCGCAAGGCCGACTCGATGCTTATTGGGCCAGCGTCTTGAAAGTTTGGGATATTGCGGCAGGCTCACTTATTGCAACGGAAGCAGGTGCCGCACTCACAAAACACGAT
>JANLUJ010000835.1:0-1896 GCA_031363425.1 Pirellula sp. | reverse complement strand
AGATCGATCTCGATGGCATTCAACGGCGTCTCTATCCCGTGCCATCGACTGCCGGTAACTATTCGAATCTTGCGGTTTCGAAAGATGCGATCTATTTCAAATCGCAATCGTCTGACAGCCGCTCTGAGTCCCCTATCGGTCCCCCCACAGCTAATTTGATGGCAATTCCTGTTAAGAACAAAGACAACGAAGCAAAACAAATTGCCGATGGCATCTTAGACTTCGAACTTTCCGCTGACGGTCAAAAATTGCTTATCAGAAAGAGAACCGAGTTGTTCGTGGTACCTGCAGGCCCATCCACTCGCAACTTAACGGAAGGTCGATTGGATTTGCGTGGTTGGTCCTTTTCGATGGACGTCAGTGAGGACTTTCGACAAATGTTTGTCGATGCATGGCGGCTCCAAAGAGATTATTTCTACGATGCCAACATGCACGGTGTCGATTGGAAAGCCATGTTGCAGAAGTATTTGCCGCTGGTGGATCGCGTTACCACTCGCGGTGAGTTGAGCGATCTTATCGGCCAGCTTATGGGGGAGCTCTCTGCCCTTCATGTAAGCGTGGTGGGAGGCGATAGTCGTCGTGGAACGGAACAGATTTTACTGGCAACTCTAGGTGCTAGGCTGGAACGTGCTGAGAACGAAGGTGGTTATCGAGTCGACTACATCTACCGGACCGATCCGGAATACCCGGAACAGCTTTCCGCACTTGCAAAGTTTGGAGTCGATATAAAAGAGGGAGACATAATCACAGCGATCAACGGTGAAGAAGTTTTGGCGTCTCCTCATATCAATGCACTCCTACGCAATCAGTCGGGACGTCAGGTATTGCTGACGGTGCTTCGACCAGGCAATTCCGAACCACATCAAGTGATTGTCGAGCCTCAATCATTCGAAAGCAGCCTTCGGTATGACGACTGGGAATACACTCGCCGATTGCGAGTAGAGGATCTTGGTAACGGAAAGTTGGGATACGTTCATCTACGAGCCATGGGCTCATCGGATCTGTCGGACTGGTATCGCGAGTTCTATCCTGTGTTTCGACGCGAAGGATTGATCATTGATGTTCGTCACAATCGCGGTGGCAATATCGATAGTATCATTCTAGAAAAGCTCCTGCGGCGCGCTTGGGCATTTTGGGCTCCTCGGGCAGGAGATCCGTATTGGAACATGCAATACGGTTTTCGTGGCCATATGGTTGTCCTTTGTGATGAATTCACGGCGTCCGATGGCGAACTATTTGCCGAGGGATTTCGTCGTTTGGGGTTAGGCAAGATTATCGGCACTCGCACATGGGGAGGCGAAATCTGGCTCAGCCCCAACAATCTGCTGACAGATCGAGGACATGCACGTGCTCCACAATTTGGAGTTTACGTTCCTGAGGGAAAGTGGCTAATCGAAGGCCATGGTGTAGATCCCGATATCGTCGTGGATAATTTGCCAAACGCAACCTTCAATGGTCAGGATGCACAGCTACAAACTGCGATCGATTATCTGTTGGATAAAATCCGCAAGGAGCCAGTCACTGTTCCTCCACCTCCGAGACACCCTATTTTGGTGGACGATCAAGACGAAAACAGCTCCCAGAAAACGACCGAGAGACCGGCTCAAAAATCTGACGCGACTCCTTAGACTACGGTAGGTTGAGACCATTGTCCTTACCAAATCCTGCGATCGTGACAAGTAGGTAATCCGCGAGACTAGCTTATCAACTTTGAAGATTTCGCTTCCCTCCGGCACGCTTCTGCGATTTCCACAAGTTTGTGCCTAGCTGCTAGCTTGCCAGATTCGTCATGATTCATGGCAAGCTCAACAACCGTGGAAAGCGTCGTACTCCTGCAGGATCGGCCTAGCCAGCAACCTGGCGTCTACCGTAGCAATTGCTCTTCCCATCCTTTGT
>JANLUJ010000818.1:0-6653 GCA_031363425.1 Pirellula sp. | reverse complement strand
GGAAGCCAATGTCTACCGCTCCGATCTTGAGTGGCCGATACAGCGATCCAGGAGTCGTCGCGTTGATTTCGCACGGGCCGCAGGTATTTGGTTCTTTCACTTGAAGTCTATTTTCTTTTTTCTTTTGGTTTCATTACTTGTTCGTTCGCACTGGAGTTTTGGTCAGCACCGCTTGCGAAATGATCGTCGCATGCAATATCGCAGATGATCAACCCGCAAGGAGCATATCCCGGCAGACAATCGGAATAGATTCTTCGTCGGGTAATGTAAAAACGGGGATATGGTACGCGACGAGCCTAGCTGCAGAATCCTGAAGACCATCTTCGTCATGTTGGTTCAGGATAGCTGAAACGGCGAAGCCTCGACGTCGAAGCAGCCCCAACGTCAAGGCCATGGAATCATCTACTTGTTGCAGGAATACCAATACAGACAGTTGACGCGACAATCGGTTTTGCGTTTCCATCAACAATTCCCCAAACCGAAGTCCATCTGTACGTTCTAACCTGGCCAGTGTTCGATGAACTTCGGAAAATTGCTCAGGCCCACTTCTCGCATCCACAACGACAGGACTTAGTCGATCGCTTTTTGCGTTCATCTCCACTCCGGCGCGAATGGAGCTGCGATCTAAATATTCCCGTTCCAGCCGCATTTGTCGGACGCGATCTGCAGCATCGCGCCCGTTGCTAATCAAACCGAATGGCTGGTTCATCAAGTAAAGAGTGTGGGCCAAAGAGGCTGCCATGGTCACCGCCAAATCGGTACGAACCGGCTCATTTCGGTCTGGGTTGGTTGCGCTGTGCATGTCAAGGACGAGCATCGCACCCTGAATGCAGGTGGGCTGAAAAATGCGAGTATGCAACTTGCCTGTTCGCGCGGTTGCCCGCCAATGAATTCGATTTAGGGAATCACCGGCTCGATACTCGCGAATGCCAACCATTTGCGTCGGGTCCTCCATCACTCTGTCATTGACGTGCAGATCTCCCATCGGGCGTCGACTAGAGATATTCATCCCTTGCAGCGGTATCAACTTCGGGAGCACGAGAATGTAATGCGGCTCGGAAGCCACCCGATAGTTGCGATGTAGTCCAAGCAGGTCTCCGGTTTCAAGAATGGTTGGCCCCAGTTGGAAGTAACCCCGGCGCATCGCTTTGATTTTGTATGTCATCAATGCAGTTTGCTTGGATCGAAAGAAATAGAGTTTGGCAGGATAACCGGATATCTCTAAGGCGCGATTGGGTTGCGAAGTAACTCGCGTCGAGAGAAGGTCATCGACGAAAAGCCATGGAATGAAATAACCGGTGTTATTGATGAGCTTGATACCGACTGCAATGCTTTCGCCGATTTCCAGTTCGCTGCTAGTAACTTGTCGTTCAACAGTGACACTCTCCGCCCAGCGATCCGCGTAAAAACGTGACAGTTGAAAAACGATTAATAGGGAACAGGCACCTAAGGCAAACAAATTGGAACCCGTCAACATGCCGAATAGCAATACCAACACAATGATTGGTACGATGACCATGTGTCAAACCTTACTCTGGTAGACAATTGATTCACACAAAACGACAGTATGACCACTCAACTAGAGAATGAAAGCCGACCAAAAAGAAAGAACAAGCCATACCCTTCGAATCCACCCACGCAGGCTTCTATAACCTAAGCTCGAGGCCGATCAAATTCCTCCATAACGGACGGTTGTACCAGGACAACCAACGTGTAAATACATAGACCCAAGGAAGTCAGCGCGCAGCAACCCGTCATGACGGTAGCCAGCCCAGTGACGTTCGACACGATCGAAAAGAGCCTTCCTCGTCTTCGCAAAATCATGATTCCAGCGACCAATCGAGATATTGCCACAACGCCAACAACCACCCCTAAAACACCATAAAAAATCGCCATTGCTTGCGTTGGCGGAGCATTTGGCAATTTTTGAATCTTAGGGCTGTTCTGGATGGCAGTGAAGGTGATTGCCATTCCCACCAAGAAGAGGCTTGAAATGAGTTCTAAAATCGCTTGAACAGTGTTGAGACTGCCTATCAGCCCAATATGTTTGACGTAAGGATCGTCGCGATCGGTCGCACCTCGACTTGGCAAATCATCCGGGCTCTGCTGAAATGTGTCGGAATAGGGATTGGAAGGCATTTTTTACGATGAGCAAAGATCAGGGTGAATTGAACCCGTCAGCTTAACAGATTACCGCACAAAAAATGGCACTGGTGGCAAAAATGCGTGCTGAAGATAGATACTAGCCGTTCCTTCCCAAAGTGCGAATTTCGCCAAATACAAAACCCCAAGATAAACAAGTACAACTGCAAGCTGCGGGATCCATGCACAGTATCTCCAGAACCAATGCACAACGCTTGCAGGATTCGACAGATTATGGAACTTGCTGCGCCTAAGGGCCCAGCCAGTGCATAGCTTGGCGGGAAACATCAGTATCACAAAAAAGAATGAAAGAATCCACCAAAGCTCGGCTGGGATCAATTCGATTCTCAGCAAGTACAGAGGAACAGCCAAGACAAAGGTGGCCCACGTTGCCAAACAAAAGGACCATGGAGCACGACGAAATGCTCTTCTCGCAGACCGAACATCGAATATCGAAAGCAGACGGCCTTCCCTAGCCATTTGGATTTGCAAAAAAGGGAGATGTAGCAGCACCCACCACATGCTGAATGCGCCGATCAAACCTAGCAATCCCGTTCCTGCGTTTCCATTTCCAATGAGTCCGATAGCAATAAAGCTGCTAGGCAAGACCAGCCAAATCAAAGCCCCCAGAGACGCCATGAAACCAAGCCAAAGTAGCCTTGGCAAATGAAGTACTAGAATAAAATCCCAGAGGCGGTTTTCCGCTTCTCGCCATACCTGCGGTCTAAAAACACTCCGCATTGCCAAAAGTGGTGCGGGCCAAAAAAAATGACGGAATTTACCGCCGCGAAAGACGGCCCACAAAACCCACAAAATCCAGACTACCGATACCAGTCTCGCGGCGAATCGAAGCCGACGGGCAACTGCCCCCCCCTGTTCGACAAGTTCGGCCGTGTAGGCAAGATCGGCAATAAACCAAACTGGCAGCCAAGACAGAAAAACGCAGGAAAGAATGATTAGAAATCGTCCGGCGATATCGGAACCCGGAAAACAACTTTTTACCGGTTGGCCCTTCGAAATTCGCGATGCAACCTCCAACATGTATCCAAAACTTGCAAACTGAAGAATCGGGATCGTGGCTACGATGCTTAAGAGCACGACGAAACTACAGGTCCTCCACAGAAACGAGGAAATCAAACGAATCCAGTTAAACATGGCAAATCGGATTCCATAAACCGGGGTTTAGACACCGTGCTTGTCAGAACGGTTGAAAAACGCAGCCCCAAGCAAAATGAAGCAAACTCTCCTGTGCTAAGACGTTATTCGAATGGAAAAGGGTGATATTGGAAACGTTGAAATTGAGTTTTTTGCCGCTAAGTACATTGGCATGTCCGTTAAGTGGGATAGGCTTCCAGCCTGTCGACAGGCTGGAAGCCTATCTCACATTCCAAATCGGACATTTATTGATCGAACGGTCCTTTGGACAGCCGGACCTACGTGACCCGCGTCCGGCTGGGGACAGCCGGACCTTCCTGAGAAATGCGGAGATTCCGACTATTTGTTTGCAGTCGGCAGGAGGGGAAGTACTATTTAAGGGATTCTCAATCAAGGAATCGCCATCCCGCCCGCTATCGTCATGAGCCTGCTGGATGGTTTTGACGATTTTCGCTTAACAAATTGGGCCTGATTTATGCGAACGCGACGTTTTGCTTTTCTCTTTACACTTGTCTCACTCTCCTTCGCTAACTTTGCGAGTGCGCAGGATCCATTGGATGAGATGTACGGACAAGCCGTCCACTCCTACTTCCGTGGCGATTCTATGCATGCTGCACAACTTCTCACCGAAGTAATCGATGCCGGAAGCCAAGATCCGCGAGCATTTTTCTTCCGTGGATTATGTCAGTCGTATGGCGGCGGAGTGGATCTAAGCAATCCTGATTTCGAACGAGGCGCTCAGCTCGAAATAGAAGGCAAAAAGGTAGTCAATATTGGCAAAGCGCTGGAACGGATTCAAGGACAAAACAGAGTTGCAATCGAGAAAGCAAGGTCTAAGGCTAGATTGGCTTCGCGGGCGCGACTACTGGAAATCCAACGAACTCGATACGAAGAAATGCAGCGAGGCGGGGCACCACAGGGTGGAATCATTGTGCCACCCAGAGTTGATGCTGCTCCTGCTCCAAACGTATTCGCTCCGAACGATCCATTCAACGAGGGCATGACCAAGGGCGATCCTAAAACGATGCCCAAAGAAGCAGGCGCAGCAGACGAATTCGCACCAGAAACCACCGCTATGCCAACCGAGCCGTTGCCTACACCCGACGATGCCAGCGATCCATTCGGCGATCCAAAGTAGCAATCGCGTTAACCGGTATGCGTTTAACTCTTAACCCCGATCCATAGGCAACGGCTTTGTAGTGTCTGTTCTTGCCTACGCCTCGGGGTTTAACATTTGGCAAACGAAACGGAAACTAAGACACGCTTGTACCGAAAATGTCGCGGTAAGCCAAAAAGAGTACACCCAACGTAATCGGCATCAAAAAGAATGCTGGAAGGATGCAAGCCATACTCGCGAGTATCGAGAGCAATCCAGCGACGAGTGCAAGAATTACACAACCGACGAGATTCTTTTGGACTCCCTTGATGCTCAAGCCAATAGCTTGCGGGCCCGTCAGACCGCGTTCTGCAATCAACTGAAAAGTAAAAAGAAAAGGCAGTTGGACCAGGAACACTGCGATCAGCAACACTAAGTAACTGAAAAGAACTACCAGTAAAGCTAGCGGCGACGCTTGTCCCCCTCCGTTGCTTGGCATAACGAATATCATCGCAACGGACATTATGATCATCAAGGGAATCATCACGAGCAGGGATACGCCGATCATAATGAGAACGGCGATGAAAGAATTCGCAAAATAATCGAAGCCTTTGAAAAGAGTTCCGAATTCTACTGGCTTACCCCGTTCGCGGTCGATGAAACACAAATAGATGCCAACCATCATTGGGCCGAGCAACACGCCGAAGGGAACGATCGAACCAAGAATAACACCAACCACTGCGATCCCTAGGAATAACCAGTATTGATCCCCAATCAAAGCGAACGACCGCTTATACAAATCGATCGGTTCTATGCAAACCTTGCGGGGACCAGCATCATTGGAAGGAAATGCTGTTGTCCGTGGCGCAGAAAACGGATTTGTTTCGCTCATTTGCTTGTAGCACTTTCTATTTGGGCCGGAAAATAGTGGGGACACACAAACACGCTGGTTTGTCGAGTTGTCCGATTCTAACAAAACTCCCTACAGTGCTGTAAACTACCCGCGGCTTTAGACGCTGAGTGGTGATGACTCAATAATTCATATACAATCTTGGTGGCGTGCGTAACTCGGTTTGGAGACCCATGCGATGGCACCGGAGCTTAGTTCATCCAAGATTTTGTTATTCATTCTCGTTATCGTGGGCGTTGTTATTGTCGCCCTCGCATGTTTCGGTTCCGTCGCGATCGTCAGTTTCATTTTGGATCGGAAGCGAAGAGCCTCTCAAAACGCATCCAAACTGTTGATCGCCGAGGAAGCGCTAAAAGCAAGTGAAGCGAGATTCGCGTTGGCCGTAGCGGGTTCGTTGAACGGCCTCTGGGACTGGGATGTTAGGACTGGGAAAGTCTATTATTCGCCTCGTTTTCAAGAATTGTTGGGCTTCGTCGCATCCGAAATGGAGAACACGTTAGAAGCTTGGCAGACGAGGCTGCATCCGGAAGATTCCTCAGCCACTATGACTGCGGTGAATGCCCATCTACAAAACAAGCGTCCCTTCAGTCACAGATACCGCTTGCGTTGCAAGGAGGGTGAATATCGATGGTTTCACGCAAGCGGTCAGGCGGTCTGGGACCATTCGGGCAACGCTACGCGAATGGCCGGATCCATCATGGATATCTCCGAACAGATTGAAGCGGAACACGCCCGCGAAAGTTCTCAGCTTCTCTATCTTTCGTTGGTTGACAACTTGCCCGTTTACCTCATGCGTAAGGACACTGCAGGGCGATTCACGTTTGCCAATCAAGCCTTTTGTGGGCTGTTGGGTATGTCGCTTGAAGAGATTCGAGGTACCACGGACTTCGATCACTATCCGAGGGAACTAGCAGAAAAATATCGACGCGATGATGTCCATGTTATTGAGACGGGAGAGTTGTTCGAGGACATTGAGGAAAATGTTGATAGCAACGGAAAACACTATTTTGAAGTTTTGAAGACTCAGGTAATCGATGCCCTTGGATCTGTGATTGGAACCCAAGCCATCTTTTGGGATGTAACTGACCGTAAAATCGCCGAGATCGCGCTGCGTGAAGCAAAGATTGCCGCCGAACAGGCCAACATTGCTAAAAGCGAGTTCTTGGCAAACATGAGTCACGAAATACGCACACCGATGTATGCCATTATCGGAATGACCGAATTGGTCCTAGAAACGCAACTTACGCCAGACCAGCGAGAGTATCTTGTTAACGTGATGGACGCTGGTGAATCGTTACTGACTATTATCAATGAAATCCTCGATTTTTCGAAAATCGAAGCGGGGAAAAT
>JANLUJ010000803.1:0-5316 GCA_031363425.1 Pirellula sp. | reverse complement strand
TGCGGCGACGGATAGCAGTATGCTGAATACCAATATCCCGCTACCAAAATTCAAGTGCAATCCCATTGCTCGCTGCATAATGGCAAGATCGCCTTGAATTCGTCCTATTTGTCCATCCGATATGGATTGTTCGCCTGACATGATTCGCCCCTTACTGTTACTTGGCCTAGTGATCGCAATGCTCAACGTATTTGCGTACTCAATACATTTGAGTATAAGAATCGCTGAAAGATAGTCAAGAACATTTCCCCAACCGGACCTAATTCGCCATCCGTCGTTTGGGCTGCCTATGCCGCGCAAGGATGCAAACGGCCCAGCAACCACGCGTTTCCCAACCTTTCCTATTGCATTTATAGATACCGTTCAATAAACGGTGCGGCGATTCGCAGTCGCCGAAACCGTTGCAAATCATGGTTTGGTAGGTCGCTTTCTCTCATTTCGTAACGGAACAAGTTGTCTCGATGTAGTTCTGTCGATTGGGATCGATGAGTCGCGATAGACCTTGAAACTTGATTCGCAAATTTGCAGTCGGTTACAATGAGTGCGACTTCGAAATTTCGACTCTCAGACAATTGGTCAAAATTGTAGCTTCCAACCATAGCAATTCGTCCGTCAATCACCATTGACTTCGCGTGCAGCATGTTTCGGCCTTGCAACTCATAGATTCTGATTCCCGCTCTCAACATCCAGCGACGTTCGTTGGCAAATCCAGCATGGACAGTGGGATGGTCCGTCGACTCGAGCGAGTTTGTCAAAATGCGAATATGGACGCCGCGACGGGCTGCGTCCAGCAGAATCGATTTCAATTCTTTCGATATTGCGAAGTACGGGGTTTCAATTTCAATGGAGTGGCAAGCTTGCTGAAGTAACCGCAAAACTTCAGGCGCGATGGCTCCGTTTGCCCGTTTGGACTCTCCAACGATGTCGTGCAAAAATCGAAGGTTGGATTCTTCAATTTCCAAAACGTCGTAGTGAATCGCGGAATTGCATAGATCCTGAGCCGGCATCGGACCCTTGGATAGGCTCCCAAGCCATTTAGCAACTAGTTCCAGTGCCTGTTCCCTCGGCATCGTATTCCATTCAGGGTGCACCTGCAAAGCTAACGTTTTCGGTGCTTCCGCCCGATTAAGATCGGGTTGGCCGCTTTTCGATTCGTTCCATCTTTGCGCAAAATAGTCTGCGGCATGGCAAGCCGATTGGCCGTTCACATATACATCGCGGTCGATGCGTTTTCGATCCCCTATCCCAAAGTGCTGTTGTTCTAAGTTTCGTCCACCTGTGATTAAGTGCGTGCGATCGATGATAAGCAACTTGTCGTGGAGTCGAGAACGGCCCAGCTCAAACTGGTATCGCACGTTAAGTGGCCGTTCTCGAATCGCAACACCATGCTCGATGAGGTAATGCATGAGCGGCTTAGGCATGAGATTGTCACCGATATGGCCGTCCACCAACACCCGAACCGCGACACCGCGTTCGACCGCATTCAGCATCGCAACAAGAAAACGGCCAGATGTATTGTCATCGGATATCTCATAGGAACTAAGATCAATAGTCGATTGGGCCGTCTCGATCAGCTCGAGTCGCATCGCAAAAGCCTCTACTTCACCATGCAAAAGCCTAACGGTGCTCGCCTTTACAACGGACCCTATCGACAAAGATAATACCGTGAGTATCAACAAAGTATTGCGACAAAGCCCGTTACCAGTCATTTTGAAATCCTTGCATCGATTTTCGTCGAGGCCTCCGAATATCCACTTCTCGCCGTATTCTGAATATAAAATCTCTTTTGAAATTTGGATGTGCTAAGGACGCTGATCGCTTTTACATCGACATTTATCACGTGAGAATTTGAATGAGGGCTGGACTATTCTGGTTGTGCTAAATATGCGTAGAGAGGGCAGCAAACTGGTTCTCATCCACGGGATGCCATGTTAGGATTCGATAACAATCGCGGTAGTGCTGACTTTGCCTGACTCTGCAACAGCCGTCAGCACCGAGCGGGGCTGCTACTAAATGCGATGTCTACGAACTCAGTTTGCAAATCGTTCCTGCAACGACATAACGGTCATGGGAGTTGTCCGCATGACGAGCATGGCTTCGACCGCCATGCGCGCTGCTGCTACAGTCGTAATGCACGGGACCCCGGATTGGACCGCTGCGGCTCGAATGCGACCTTCATCAGTTCTCGCACCTTTGCCGCTCGGAGTGTTGATAATCAACGACACATCATCATTTTTGAGATAGTCGATCAAATTGGGATTCCCCTCTGCAAGCTTTTTTACCTTGGAGACCGGTATGTTGGCTCGCTCTAATACCTGTGCCGTTCCGGAGGTGGCCAGAAGTTTATAGCCCATGTCGTGCAACTGCTGGGCCATGTCCGTAATGCCATCACGGTGCCGGGCGGCGATACTCATGAAGACATTTCCTGAGCTTGGGAGCACCACTCCGGCTGCGATTTGGCTTTTGTTAAACGCGATCGGAAATTCGTCGGCAATCCCCATCACTTCACCGGTGCTCCGCATCTCTGGCCCCAAGACTATGTCGACACCTGCAAACTTGCGGAAGGGGAACACCGATTCCTTGACCGAGACACTGCGAGGTATCGGTTCACTGGTGATACCCAGCTCTTTCAACTTCTTGCCAACCATGACTTTGGTTGCGATATTCGCAACTGCGGTTCCAGTCGCTTTGGCAACGAACGGGACGGTGCGGCTTGCTCGCGGATTGACTTCCAGCACATAAACAACCGACTTGCCATCTTCTTCTTTGATGGCAAACTGAACATTCATCAACCCAACTACCTTCAAACGCCGCGCCATCGCGTCGGTCGCTTGACGAATCTCCGCGAGCACTTCTGGGCTCAGCGAGAACGATGGGATGACGCACGCGGAATCGCCAGAGTGTACGCCAGCTTCCTCGATGTGTTCCATAATTCCCATGATGACGACATCATCACCATCGGAAACGGCATCGACATCTACTTCGGTAGCATCCTCAAGAAATCGATCGATTAGTACGGGTTGGCCTTGTGCAACGACGAACGCTTCGGCGACGAATCGTTCAAACTGAGAATGGTCGTAACAGATCTCCATAGCTCGACCGCCAAGCACAAAACTAGGGCGTACTAAACAAGGGAAGCCGATCTTCTGAACCTCCGACCGAGCCTGCGCCATAGTTCTAGCAATACCGTTGGCTGGTTGCTTGATCTTTAACTCGTTGAGCAACACTTGGAATTTTTCACGGTCTTCGGCGTCTTCGATCGTGTCGACACTGGTTCCAATGATCGGTACACCTTCGTTCGCCAATGCTCTAGCGAGATTGAGAGGCGTTTGCCCGCCAAACTGAACGATGACTCCATCGGGCTGCACGGTATCGACGATATTGAGCACGTCTTCGGTCGTGAGGGGTTCGAAGAAGAGCATGTCGCTCGTGTCGTAGTCCGTGCTCACGGTCTCAGGATTGCTATTGACCATGATCGATTCGATGCCAAGTTCACGCAGCGCGTAGCTCGCATGGCAGCAGCAATAGTCAAACTCGATCCCTTGGCCGATGCGATTCGGGCCACCTCCGAGAATGATGACCCGTTTCTTGTCTCCTTTAGGTGGCGTCTCGTTTTCGTTTTCGTAGGTGCTGTAATAGTAGGGCGTGTAGGCCTCGAACTCGGCCGCGCAGGTGTCAACCGATTTGTACGTTGCTACAACGCCACGCGACTTGCGCCATTCGCGAACTTCACCATCATCGCTATTGAGAAGGGTGGCCAGTTGCCGGTCCGAGAAGCCATATTGCTTAACTTGACGCATGGTTATCGCGTCCATACCAGAGAGTGATCCAATCTGCCGCAATCGGTTTTCGATTTCCACTAGTTCTTGTAGTTGGTCCAAAAACCACTTGTCGATGTTCGTAATGGAATAGATCTCATCGATACTCATTCCTCCCAGCATGGCATAACGGATGTACCAAACTCGTTCTGCATTGGGGCGAGAAAGTTTGCTTCGAATTTCTTCATCATCGGGCCGGCGATCGGTGAACCATAGATCTTTGCTGTCCGATCCGAAACCGAAAGCTCCTACCTCAAGACCTCGCAAGGCCTTTTGAAAGGACTCTTTGAAAGTCCTTCCGATGGCCATCGTCTCTCCAACACTTTTCATTTGAGTCGTCAGCGTGGAGTCGGCTTCTGGGAATTTCTCGAATGCAAAGCGGGGGATCTTCGTAACCACGTAGTCAATCGTTGGCTCGAAGCAGGCTTGGGTCTTTTTGGTAATGTCGTTTTGAAGTTCCCATAAACGGAAACCGACCGCTAGTTTAGCAGCGATTTTGGCTATTGGGAAACCGGTTGCCTTGCTAGCTAGGGCGCTGGAACGACTTACACGGGGATTCATTACGATCACGATCATCTTTCCGTTGTCCGGATGAATCGCAAACTGAATATTGGAACCGCCGGTTTCAACGCCAATCTCGCGAATGATTGCGAGGCTCGCATCTCGCATGCGTTGGTATTCCTTGTCGGTCAATGTCTGGGCAGGCGCAACCGTAATAGAGTCTCCTGTATGCACCCCCATCGGATCGAAGTTTTCGATGGCGCAGATGATGACCACGTTGTCGTCGACGTCGCGCATGACCTCCATCTCGTACTCTTTCCAACCGATAATTGACTCCTCGATGAGGACCTCAGTGATGGGCGAAAGGGTCAATCCGTTTAGGACAAGGTCATCGAAATCATCTCGGTTATACGCGATTGCCGAACCGCTTCCGCCCATGGTGAAACTGGGGCGGACGACACACGGCAAGCCGACCTCAGCGAGTGTTTTCCGGGCTTCTTCAACCGAATGAACGACAGCCCCTTTACAGACACTCATACCAATTTTTTCCATCGCAAGCTTGAACGCATCGCGGGCTTCAGCTTTGTGGATGACCTCGGGATTGGCTCCGATCATTTCGCACTGAAATTGCTCCAAAACGCCGTTCTTGGCCAGTTCCATGGCGATGTTGAGTGCCGTTTGGCCACCGAGAGTAGGCAGCAAAGCATCCGGCCGTTCTCGCTCGATGACCTTAGAGACCATTTCCCAGGTCAACGGTTCGATGTAGGTCCTCTCCGCGGTCGCAGGATCGGTCATGATGGTGGCCGGATTGCTGTTTACTAAAACAACTTCGTAGCCTTCTTCTCGCAGCGCCTTGCAAGCTTGAGTACCTGAATAGTCGAATTCACAAGCTTGACCGATAATAATTGGGCCAGAACCAATCAACAGAATCTTCTTGATGTCGGTGCGTCTAGGCACGGCAGAGACCTAACAGTTCGCGGGTTGAGGAAATCCGTGG
>JANLUJ010000944.1:0-11625 GCA_031363425.1 Pirellula sp. | reverse complement strand
ATCCGTTCAACGCAGTCGCTATCGCTTGTTGAACACGCTGACCCGCTATTTCCGTTAAAGTCGTGTCCACAAGCCCTCCAAGCTTACCTGTCTTAACACATTAACTCCAAATCGATGCTGGCTTTGAACTATTGCAGGTGATGCTGTATAACCTTAGCTCTACGGTAGGCCGTTTCGCTAGGTAGGCCGTACAGAATACCAGAATCGGCTCAAGGGCAACGACGTCGGAAGCCGTTTAAAGCTTTGCTGATCCAATTCCCGAAACGATCAACGCTACTTTACACGTAAGTTTTGAATCATTCAAAGAGACAATCCATGACCCAGATCGAATATTCGCTTGGACAAGAAATTAGTACTGCAGGTATTGCGAATGAAATTGACGCGGAATCTCTTTATGACAAGTGCATGGCGCTTGCTCGAAACCTGTGGTGGAGCTGGCAACCAGAAGTAAACAGCCTTTTCCGGGATATCGATCCTATCCGATGGCGACAACTGGACCACAACCCCATTGCGTTACTACGTGAGTTCACGCCCGAAAGGCTCGCGATTAGGGCCGGTGAAATGGTTCTGCATAGCAGAGTCAATTACGCCTTTCGACGCTTGCAAGAATATCTCGAAAACAAGAACACATGGGCTCAAAATAACGCTGGCGTACTCGGGGCCAAACCGGTCGCATACTTTTCGGCAGAATTCGGTCTGCATGAATCGCTGCCGGTTTACTCCGGCGGCCTGGGTGTTCTTTCTGGCGATCACGTCAAAAGTGCAAGCGGGCTAGGTGTGCCTCTGGTTGGAATCGGACTCTATTACTCTCACGGTTATTTCAAACAGCATCTAAGCGCCGATGGATACCAACGCGAAGAATACTTTGAGACAAAGGTCGAGGACTTGCCGCTTGAGCCTGCAGTCCTTTCGGATGGAACACCACTTATGGTTGCAATCGATACTCGCAATGGGCGCTTGCTTGCCAAAGTCTGGAGAGTTCAGGTGGGACGTGTACGGCTCTTCTTGCTTGACTGCAATGTCGAGGGCAACCGCCCCGAAGATCGCGAGTTGACGAGTCGACTTTATGGCGGCGACGAGCGAACCCGCATCCGCCAAGAGTTGGTAATCGGCGTCGGTGGAGTCAAAGCTCTGAGGGCACTTGGGATCAATCCTGGTGTTTATCACCTCAACGAAGGTCATAGTGGTTTTGTGCCGCTCGAAGTCATGCGAGAGCGGATGGCTGACGACGGACTTTCGTTTGAAGATGCCATGCGAGAGACGGCTGAAGCTACTATTTTCACCACTCATACGCCTGTACCGGCTGGCCACGACCGATTCGCGTCGGCACTGATTGAAGAACATCTTGGACCACTGCGAGATTCACTCGGCATTAACGCGGAACAACTCATGGGGCTCGGTCGGGTCAATTCTGACGACGCAAACGAGTCATTCTGCATGACCGTCATCGGTTTGAAAATGTCGCGAGCAGCAAACGCCGTCAGCCAACTGCACGGCCATATTTCGCGTCGAATGTGGAAAAGTCTTTGGCCCTCTCGCGAAGAACGAAACATCCCAATCGGACATATTACCAACGGTGTGCATATCGAGAGTTGGTTGGCTGCACAGATGCAACAACTCTACGATCGTCACTTTCCAGCCAACTGGAAAAGCCAAATGGGTGAACCAGACGTATGGCAAAATATCCATTCCGTTGATCCAGGTGAACTTTGGGAAACTCACAATGCACTAAAGAATCTGCTGCTAGCGTTCGTTCGTCGGCGTATCTCGAGACAATGCAGACGTCGAGGCGAAAGTGATGAAATCGTGGAGGCAGCTAGAAATATCCTGAGTCCGAACATTTTGACCATTGGGTTTGGCAGACGATTTGCCACCTACAAGAGGGCAAACTTGATGTTCAATGACCTGGATCGAATTTGCAAAATTTTGGATAGCACCGACCGTCCCATCCAAGTCATCTATGCCGGCAAGGCGCACCCCAAAGATGAACCGGGAAAACGTTTCATTCAAGAGATTTCGAATCTACGTCATGACTCTCGATTTGCTGGCCGAATCGCGTTCTTAGAAGACTACGATATCAATGTCTGTCGACACATGATTCAAGGGGTCGATGTGTGGCTCAATAACCCTCGACGACCCTTGGAGGCATCAGGTACCAGCGGTCAAAAAACGGTTCTTAACGGTGGATTAAACTGTAGTATTCTCGATGGTTGGTGGGCGGAAGCGTACGACGGAAGCAACGGTTTTGCGATTGGCAAAGGTACCAGCCATGCAGAAGATCGATTGACCGACAAACGCGATGCCGAGTTTTTTTACGAGACACTTGAACAACGTGTGATACCCACCTTCTACGATCGCGATCGCGACGGCTTGCCTCGCAAATGGATCAAAATGATGATGAACAGCATTAGCACTTTGGCTTGGCGTTTCAGCAGCCATCGGATGGTTATGGACTATGCGCGATTGGCTTATGTCCCAGCAGCAGGCGGACTCAGCAGCGACATGCAAGGCTTCGATTGAGGACGAGCACGCGATGTGCATCGCCGAGAATGACGTTGCTCTGCCAGTGCAGTGTCACCATGCATCGCAGCGTTAACCTATGGCGAGTGGAAGGATGAAATCTACCTGCCAAGGGTTCCAATGGGAGAGCAAGGCCTCTGCCGAGCTAGGCATTGGTTCGGCAGGAGCCTCTCCGCCTCTCCCTCACGCCATAAACAATGTTGCCGCTCGTCTATAAGGCTATGACTCCGAGAGCAACAAACCCCGTTTACCAAACTGCTCGACCATTTCTTCGGCGACGCGAAGAGGCAGTTCTCTCGCCTTCTTTCCAACTTGCAACGCTTCCGATTCCACTTTGATGAGTCCCGAACGTATTCGTGCTGCAATCTCAGTTGCAATCGACTGGATATCGCGAGAGCCGTCCAGCAGAAGTAGGATTTGGCGTTCCACATCCGTTATCAAAATTAGTTCATGACGCAGATTGGTTATGTGCCTACCGGCACGCGCTTGACTACGAGCCCACGAGCAAACCTTTGGGGTCTTTGCGCCAGTCACCTGCAATCGATCCTTTTGGAAGCGAAAGTCGATGTAGCCTGCAAGAACCCATTGCATTAGAGTCGTGGAAGTTTGCTGCCGATTGACTGTCACGCGTTCACCGTTCGCGGCGACGTCAAATTCCATGGCAGCGATGATTTGGTCCAGTGTCAGCGATCCAGGAAATGCGTTTGTCAAAGCCTCAATTGCAAGTTGACTTGGTCTCTCCGAGGCAAATATGATCTGACCGTTCTTCGTAGTGTATTCGTTGCGGCCATTGCACTCGCTGGTGGCTTTCTGTTGAAAACTGCCAAGAAACCTGACGTCATTGAGACGCGACGGCTCCAAGCTGCGGGAAATTTTCTGACTAGCGTGAACGAGCAACGTCTCTCGAAACGATCTGCCAACTATGCAATCCATGTAGTGGCCGCTCGCGACGCCGTCTTGGATCGATTCAAGTTTTTGGCTTGTTTCAGCGGATAGGTTTCCAATCCACATCGTCGCCAGATTGGATTCGCCAAGAAACTGCAGCCCAAATTGGGAAGCAAAGCGAACGAAGTCTTGGAAGAAGTATGGCTTGTTGTGTTCTTCCAAGTGATCGTGGAATAGATAGAGATCAGGTTGCTTGGCCAGGAATTCTGCTTCTGCCCGCAAGTAGGCTGCATAAGGCGACTGATGCGACTCGGATGACTTTACCAGGAAGCTGAGGAGAGCGCGAGCTTGGGCCGTTTTGGCTGCCGTGTCCGTAATTCCCTCAACATGTCGTAGCATCATATCTCGAACCATGCCGCGTAGGTACCATCCAGGCATGGTGTTGTAGCTGATGTAGGCGACGCCATTCACCGAAAGGTTTTCGGAGGAGACACGGAGGATAGCTTCACGCACTTGCTCCGGCACCCACGAGAAAACACCATGGCAAATGATGTAGTCAAATTCGCCCAACTCGGAGGTAATGTCAGCGATACTACCTTGCTTAATTTTGATGTTTTTCAATCCGATGAATTGGATTGCAATGTTCGCCACTTCGCATTGAGATTCCGAGAGTTCTATTCCTACGCAGCTAGCATTCGGGAACTGACTTGCAATTGGCAGTAGGTTTCCACCGCCCGCGCAACCCAGTTCCAGTATGCGAGCATTTTCTGGTGCGACGGGACTGAGCCCAAAAAGTTTTCCTACGCCATACAATCGATCAGGGTGGCTCGCCGCGATCGGGTAGCTCCCGTAGGGCACCGCGTCATAGCTAGTATTGCTTTGGGCAATTTGAGGTGTGGTCGTTTGTGGAATAGAAGACGAATGATGAATCGTCGATTGAATGCTTGTCATTGCCGGTCTTCCTTGTGTAAACGAGCTAATCGTTACAATCGTTATCGGCGAGATTCAATGCAAACATCATTCAGAAGCGGTGGTATCCAGTTTTTCCTTCTGGGAGTGGCAGCCCCAAATCTTTTAGTAGGATGGCCCCCTGGGCCGAGCGAAACTCGGGCCGGGTCGCGAGCCCAAGCGGTCGCGTTCAGTGTGATGCGACACTCTAGGCATTCGATTCGCGGCCGGAAGGTAACCGTCCTGCAATTGCGAAATGAGAACTTTGCCATCCAAGATAGTCCTTGAGCAGGGCATTTTTGTTGCGTAAAAGTGGAGGGGCAAAGATGATTTTACAAGAAATGGCGAATTTTCACCCTGTCATGGCTATTCTAATCAAGCGACCGAGTTCTGATTTCGACTGGAAGATCATTGCAAAGGAATCAAAAGTCGTCTTGCAGTCAAATGGACCATCTGTACACTAGTGCGACTCTTGAAGGGCAGAAAATATGGCTCGACGAGGGGTGTTCCTATGCATTGCCGGTGTAGCTCAGTGGTAGAGCAGCTGATTTGTAATCAGCTGGTCGGGGGTTCAAGTCCCTTCGCCGGCTCTTGTTTTTGAACAGAGACTAGTGCATTTGAGTTGGAAGGTTGCCCGAGTGGCTAAAGGGGTCGGACTGTAAATCCGATGGCTTACGCCTACGTAGGTTCGAATCCTACACCTTCCATTTCAAGTCGCGCCATTCTCAAGAGACAGAGATTCGAAAGGGTCATACATATTTGACGGACATGCGGGTGTAGCTCAATGGTAGAGCAGCAGCCTTCCAAGCTGAATACGAGGGTTCGATTCCCTTCACCCGCTCTCCCTCGCAAGCTGCTGTAGCTCAGTGGTAGAGCACTTCCTTGGTAAGGAAGAGGTCATGGGTTCAAGTCCCATCAGCAGCTCTGTCGTGAGTTCAGTTCCTTTGAGGGGCGTGCTCCGAAGACGACAGATCGGTCGACACGGATGGTTGGCAGTGATGTGGCGTATGAGGGATAGCGGATTAACCTTTGTTTGCTCGTGGGAAAAGACCTCACGGCGTAATTTCCAGTTTTCTATTTGTTTAGGTGTTGTGAGCAAAAATGGCCAAAGAGGTATTTGAACGCAAAAAACCCCACTGCAACGTAGGCACAATCGGTCACATTGACCACGGCAAGACCACCACAACGGGTGCTCTGCTGGCAGTACAAGCCGCAAAGGGATTGGCAAAGCCCAAGTCCTATGCCGATATTGCAAAGGGCGGTACAGTTCGTGACGCAACAAAGACGGTGACCATCGCCGCCTCGCACGTAGAGTATGAGTCGGAAACCCGACACTATGCTCACATCGACTGCCCAGGTCACGCCGACTTTATTAAGAACATGATTACCGGCGCCGCACAGATGGACGGCGCGATTTTGGTCGTTAGCGCTGCTGACGGGCCAATGCCGCAGACCAAAGAACACGTGTTGCTAGCCCGCCAGGTTGGTGTGCCGGCAGTTTTGGTTTTCCTCAACAAGTGCGACTTGGTGGATGACGAAGAGTTGTTGGAATTGGTTGAACTCGAGATTCGAGAGTTGTTGTCCAAGTACGGTTTCCCAGGTGAAGAGACCCCGATCGTTCGTGGCAATGCAAAGCTTGCATACGACAAGCCGGCGGACCCAGAAGCTAGCAAATGCATTACGGCTTTGATCGCAGCTATTGATGCATTCATCCCGCAACCAATTCGCGAAGAAGACAAGCCGTTCTTGATGGCGGTGGAAGACGTTTTCTCAATTGAAGGTCGAGGAACAGTTGCCACCGGTCGAATCGAGCGAGGCATGATTAAGGTTGGCGAGGAAGTCGAAATCATCGGTTTGATGGACGAGAAGAAGAAGACGACCGTTACGGGTGTCGAGCAATTCCGAAGAGAAATGAAAGAAGGCCGTGCAGGCGACAATGTCGGTTGTCTTTTGCGTGGTGTTCGTCGTGAAGACATCGAGCGAGGCCAGGTTTTGGCCAAGCCTAATTCGATTACTCCACACAAGAAATTCGAAGCGGAAGTGTATTGCTTGAGCAAGGACGAAGGGGGGCGGCACACGCCATTTTTCTCCGGATATCGACCACAGTTTTACTTCAGAACGACCGACGTAACCGGTACAGCCAATCTCGTGGATGCGGAAATGTGCATGCCTGGCGACAACGTCAAGTTGACCGTCGAACTGCAGAAGACGGTTGCAATCGATGCAGGTGTTCGGTTTGCGATTCGAGAAGGTGGCAAGACGGTCGGATCTGGCGTTGTAACGAAGATTATCGAGTAGTTGTCCGGGAGTTTAGCTCCTGTACGAAGCAAGACAGGCGAGGGCGAGGCCTTCGCTGAGCCTGATGCCGTGATTTGCACTGCGGCATGGTTTGTTAGGAGCGTAGCTCAATTGGCAGAGCACCGGTTTCCAAAACCGGGGGTTGCGGGTTCGATTCCCTCCGCTCCTGTTGAGTCGATTTAGATCTCACCATCCATAGAAAAAGCATGGCAACTGTATCCGAAGAATCAGCATCCAATCGCTCGCTAATTAGCGAGCTCTTTGCTGGTGCGCTTTACAAGCATCGACAGGGGCGTATCGTGCGTCAGGTAACATGCTTGGCGCTTTGGCTAACGATGTGGCTTGGCGGGTGGCAATTGTATGAAACATTAGGTTCGGGCCTGTACGACGATACGTTCGGGTCAGGCACATTAGGTATGGGGCTTTTGCGATACCTTCTTCCAATCGGCATGGTCGCATTGGGTATGTGGTTTGCGTTTCGGTTAGTAAATTGGCCTAAATTTGCTGATTTTTTGATCAGCGTTGAGGCTGAAATGACAAAGGTTTCATGGCCGACCAAAACAGAGCTTTACAGAGCTTCGATGGTCGTTATATTCACGATGGCTTTTATGGCGGTGTTGTTGTTTGCTTATGACTTGATCTGGCAAGCGATTTTCGACGCCATCGGAGTTAGTTAATTTTTTTGGCTGGGTTGTCAGCAAATGGCTGGCCTCCCCAACAAGCCAGGAGAACGGCCTGCAGGCGACTTTCTGCCGTGCGAAAGCACAAAGATTTTCCGTCTGGTTTGGTTGTTCGTTATGACTGGCGCTAGGTTTTCGAGTGAACATTCCCATACAATCTGAAACTGAATCCGCTGACGCTGGCGATATGCGTTGGTACATTTTGAAGGTTCAGTTCAATCGCGAAGATACCATTCGTGCAGCTCTGGAAAAGCGAATTCGCTTATCTAATCTAGGTGCCGCGTTTGGCGAAATTCTCGTGCCGACTGAAGATGTGGTGGAATTTACACGAGCCGGAAAGCGCCGTGTCGTAAAACGCAAACTCTATCCAGGTTATTTGGTGATCAAAATGATCATCAACGATGATACTTGGTTCCTGGTTCGTGAAACCAGTGGAGTGGGTGATTTTACCGGTTCTGGAGGCAAGCCCACGCCGATGACCGACTCCGACGTAGAGCGGATTATCAAGATGGCCTATCCCGACGCTGATGACGAACAAGTTCCCAAGACTACGATTCCTTTTAGATCTGGCGATCGAGTGCGAGTCAAGGAAGGAAACTTCCAAAGTCTCGAAGGCGAGGTTGACAGGATTGACGAAGCCAATGGACGTGTGACGGTAATCATAAGTATTTTCGGTCGCAGCACTCCAGTTGAATTGGATCATTGGCAAATCGAGTCTCTCTAAATTGCAGACCATGCTCGCTGAGTGAAGGCTCGGTTGGCTTGAGGAAGCGGTGGCTGGGAGCAGCATTCAAAATAATCGGGTTTTAATAGAGTATTGAAACTCAACATTCAGTATCGGTGACAGAAGCGGACACAAGGTTCACACTCAATGGCCAAGCAAGTCGTAGGACAAGCAAAATTTCAGGTACCCGGAGGTAAGGCAACGCCTGCTCCTCCAGTCGGTACTTCATTAGGTAAATTCGGTATCAATTTGGGGCAGTTTGTTTCCCAATTCAACGAAAGGACAAGGGAGTTCAACGGCACTCCAATTCCGGTAGTTGTGACCGTCTATTCCGATCGCAGTTTCGAGTTCGTAACAAAGAGCCCGCCTGCTTCGGCATTGCTCAAAATTGCTGCCGGCATTGCCAGCGGCTCGAGCGAGCCCCACAAAACAAAAGTTGGCAAGGTGACCGCCGCTCAAGTTGAAGACATCTGTAAAAAGAAGATGGCTGACTTGAACGCTCGCGATCTCGAACATGCTCGTCGCATGATCGAAGGCACCGCCCGCAGTATGGGTATCGAGGTCATAGGTTAATCGAGGGGAGCAAGCATAACGATGGTTAAGCCAACGAAAGCAATGAAAGCCATGCTCGCCAAAGCACCGGGTATTGTCCCGATGCCGCTGCAGCAAGCGGTCGAATTATTGAAGCAATTTTCTGGTCGCAAATTCGATCAGACGGTTGAGATTCATATGAAGTTAGGGATCGATCCATCGCAAGCGGATCAGCTTGTTCGAGGCTCGGTCGTGTTGCCTCACGGCATCGGCAAGATCCAGCGTGTTATCGTTTTTGCAAAGGGTGACCTGGCGAAGATCGCTGAAGAAGCCGGTGCGGATTTTGTCGGCTCTGACGACTTGTCCAAGAAAATCAAGGACGGGTTTTTGGATTTCGACGTTTGTATTGCAACTCCAGACATGATGGGGATGGTCGGTCCGCTAGGTAAGGTTCTAGGACCTCGCGGTTTGATGCCGTCGCCACGTGCCGGAACGGTTACTACCGACGTCGCTCGCGTTGTGAAAGAGTACAAGGCTGGTAAGGTCGAGTTCCGAAACGACAAGGGAGCAAACATCCATGCTGTCGTCGGCAAGATGAGTTTCGATGCGACCAAGTTGATCGAGAATACAGCATCCTTTATTTCGTATGTACAGTCTCTCAAGCCGAATACGGTTAAAGGCCTGTACATCAGATCGATCGCCATTTGTGCGACGATGTCCCCAAGCATCCGCATTACTGCGTAAGGAAAGGTTTCCATGAGCAAGCTAGTCAAGAAGCTCGTTTCGCGCGATATTGCGAGTCGGCTAGACGGGGTCAATGACGCTATCGTTGCCAACATTGTTGGAATGACAGGCGAACAGAATTACAACATCCGAAAGGCCTTCCGGGAAACCGGAGTAAAGGTCATGGTCGTTAAGAGAACCTTGGCGGCGAGAGCTACCGAGGGGACGTCGTTGCGACCTGCGTTCGGCGAACAGCCTGGTAGCATGGCTGTAATTTGGGGCTGCGAGGATTTCGTCTCTTTGGTTCGTTTGGTAACCAAAATGGCAGATTCTGGCAAGTTCCCCAAGCTAGAAATCAAGGGTGGGGTGATGGATGGTGACGCGATCACTGCTGACCAAGTCAAGAAGGTTAGCAAGTGGCCAAGTCGTTCCGAACAGATCTCCATGTTGGTTGGTCAGATTCTCTCGCCAGGTTCAAACCTGTCGGGGCAACTGGTTGGTCCAGCTCGCAAGATTGCTGGCCAAGTCAAGAAGATGATCGAAAACCTAGAGGAAGGGGCACCAGTTGCCTCGGAATCTACTGAGCCAGGTGCCGCCGAATAGTCGGTGCCAAATTTACGTGTCGAACAGCCGGTCTAAAAAACTTTCTCGCCGGTCGTTTTTAGTTGTTTGTTTTTCCCAACAAGAGGATAGGTAAGATTATGTCCGAGTCAGCAACCGCTTTCGCGGAAGAAATCAAGACCTTGGGCGAGAAGATCGTCGGCCTGACGCTCAAGCAAGCCAAGGAATTGAGTGATTATTTGAAGGAAGTCCACGGCATCGAAGCCGCTTCCGGTGGCGGTATGATGATGGCAGCACCAACGGATGCTGCACCAGTCGTCGCTGCCGTTCAAACCGAATTCGATGTCGTTATGACATCGTTCGGTGAAAAGAAGCTAGACGTAGTCAAGGTCGTAAAGAACTTGACCGGTCTATCGCTGATGGACGCCAAGAAGCTGGTTGAAGCGGTTCCTGCTAAGATCAAAGAAGGTGTTTCGAAAGAAGACGCTGACAAGGTCAAAGCAGAACTCACCGAAGCCGGTGCAACTGTTGAACTCAAGTAATCGATTACTGCCGTCAGTGTTCTAATTTCTGCGGCTGGTTCATCGATGACTGAAACATTGAAAAGGCATGTTCGTTGAACATGCCTTTTTTTCGTTTGCCCAGCTAAGCTGGCAAAACCAGTCGGTGCTTGTAACCGACCAAGCCCTATTAAAGGGGAATTGAATCCGACTCGCAAGGGCGTCAGCGGCCAACACTGGGGTCTGAAGGAAGCGATAGGAAGTTGATGGAGCGTAGCGTAAGTAAACCTGGTTCGGCTGGTTGTGGGGGTGAGCATGCGAAAAGCAACCCAAAAAATTTATGGGCCGCCAATGGGTTTTGTAGGGCCGCTTCTTTTCCAATGTTGGAATCAAGAAAAGTCGGGGCAGGAACATTCTCCAAATCTGTCGCGAATCGTTCCGTAACGCTTGCAAGCGGATTCTGTGACGGTTAAAGTCCCTTTAATAGTGTTGAAAGAGGTTTAATTGCACTATAAGGAGTCGTAAGTGGTTTAGCCGCTTCGGGCTTTTTGTGGGCTCTTTCAAATGGTAGAGCGTGAAGTCACTTGTTACGAGGTACTTGCAATGCGTGTCTATGAAATCCTCCAAACCAAAGGGGATAAAGTCCACCACATCTCGCCGAGTTCCACATTGGCCCACGCAATCGAGCGATTGGTCCATTTTAACTGCGGTTCCCTCATGGTTGCTGAAGCCGAATCGATCGTTGGCATCATCACCGAACGAGATATTTTGAAAGCCATCAATAGCCATAAGCAAAGCGTTGGCAGTCTCACGGTTAGCGACTTTATGACGCGGAAACTGATTACGGGCCATCCGAGCGACGAAGTCGGAAACGTCATGGGAATGATGACATCGCATCGCGTGCGACATCTTCCGATTTTCGACGAAGGTCGGATAGTTGGAATGATTTCCATTGGAGACGTGGTGAAAGCCCAGTTTGACTTGATGGCGGTTGAGAACCACTATCTCAAGGTCTACATACAAGGCTAAGTCTTGTTGTGCAACGCATCTCGCACTTTGTCTTTCCCTTCGCTCATGCGAATAACGAATCGAAGTCATGTGATGGCCGAACGGTTCCTAATTTCAAAGGGCTTGGTAGTCCCAATCGTTGGGGAGCCTGAGCAACGGATCGATGTCAAGCCGGTTCGTCAAGTGGCGTTGCTTCCAAGTGACTATCTTGGGCTTCGTCCAACGTTGCTCGTATCCGAGGGAGATG
>JANLUJ010000673.1:0-4262 GCA_031363425.1 Pirellula sp. | reverse complement strand
AGCAACCTCACTTACCAATAGTCCAGCCAAAGTGAGTCACTGATTGGCAGCCCCTGAGGGGTCAAGCGTATGTGGCTGCCTTCGAAGTCGACAAGTGCTCACTTGCACTGTGGTGGAACGGTTCATCAGTAAAGACCGCTTTCAGTCTCCTTTCTTGAACTGTTCTTCGCCAAGATTGGCGACCATCGCGTCCACTTCGATGCCTACGCGGGCAAGCCCCGCTTCCAAGCGCACATCGTCTTTCGAGGTTCCAACCAAAACTGCGGCGACTTTGCTATCACGCCCAATGACAAATTGGGTAGGAATCCCACTCACGCCGAAGGATTTTCTAGAGGCTCTCTCGTCGAACGTGGCCGAGTCTCGCCCATTCGGATCACACGTGAAGACCACATCCGGATATTTGGCTTGGTTCGCGTTAACCCAAGTCTCAAACTTTGCCCGCGTGTCACCGGTGCAAACCGCCAGAATGACCACGCCCTGGTCCTTGTAGAGGTTGGCTACCTCTTGCGTGTGCGGGAGCGACGCCAAGCAGGGACCGCACCAAGTAGCCCAGAAATCGAGCACCACGACGCTGTCCTTGAAATCAGCGAGATGCACAGATTTGCCGGCTAAGTCCATAGATACAAAGTCTGGTGCCATTGCACTTTCTTGAAGGGTCGGAATCTTTTCCGTTTGAGCCCCTTGCCCCCCCTTCATCGGAACCGTTTTCGTCATAGGCACCGTTTTCGTCATAGGCACCCTAGGGGACATTTTTTCTGTTGACGGCGCTTTGCTCGGTTCGGTGATCGTATTACTCACGGGAGCCTTGGCCACACTTGTCTCGGCCTTGTCCGGGGTGCATGCCGGAATGCTGACGAGGGACAGCAACAACGACAAATGAAGTACGTTTCGAGTTTTCATTCGTGACTCCGGTAGTGTATGAGAGATCTTGTTAGCTGGCCAAGTTACCTCCGCCAGACACTTCTTATCAAAACGACATATGCTTACAAAGCCCTAAACGAGATTACGTACCCAACTGAATTTGGGAATCTGGCTAACCGCATAATCTTGTGCACTTTAGTCTAGGCGATCTAGCAGGCGTACGCCACTTTCAAATCCATCTCCTGAGGTTTGACGAGTGGTAGCGAACGAATTCCGGTGGGTTTTGGGAAAGTGATTCTAAGGAGCGGATTGGCGACATTGGTTAGCTGGTTGCAAGCGAAGTTGCAAATCGCAATGATAGTCACGCCGATGGATGTCGCTGTGGATAATCCTGTCGTCCTCTTCGCATCTGGGCTCGTCTATTTTCCGTCCGCTGTATCATCCAAAATTGTCTCCTTTGAAAACTTGAAGGTATGCCCATCCTTTTCCCTCAGCGCCAGAAAGCCTTTGGTATCAACGCTGAGAAAAAAGCCAGGCCGATTGATCGCTTCGAGCTCGAAGCTTTGAGTTTGAGAATTGATGTAAAGAGACCCTCTACCGTGCTTTTTTGGGAAGCAGTCTCGGCGAATCATGCCTCAGTCCTGTTAACCTGGATGGGGCATCGCTGTGAATCGGTTCTAATTCCCGATCGTCAAAGCCAACGCCCGACGAACTTTCAACCACAGGATTCAAAAATGAATATTACACGCATTGGGACTCAGCCATCGGCCAAAGGAGCAGCTGAGTGGTTCACCGGAACCGCCCGAATCGATCCGCTTTTCCAGCCGCAGGCTCCGGCACGCGCGGTCGGCGCATGCGTGACGTTTGAGCCAGGAGCAAGGACTGCATGGCATACTCATCCGTTGGGGCAGACACTGCTAATCACCGCTGGTTGCGGGTGGGTTCAGCGCGAGGGTGGCGCGGTTGAGGAAGTCCATCCTGGTGATGTGGTCTGGTTCTCGGCGGGCGAGAGGCACTGGCATGGGGCGACTGCAACTACAGCCATGACCCACATCGCGATCCAGGAACAGCTCGACGGTAAGGCTGTCGACTGGGAGGAACACGTTAGCGATGAGCAATATCGCAGGTGATTCTTTGCATTCCGTCAAGTTGGATAGTATCGTGCATCAAGAAGTCCAGCGAAATGAAGACCGAAGATGGTCGCGTAGAATGTCACCGTCATTAAGAACATCATCCCGAAACCATGTAATCCAGCAGTCAGCAATCCACGCCAACCGGATCGGTAAATCAAGTACACAGTGGCACCTATCGGCCACAGTAGAAAATAGAGCATTTGTAAGATTGGTTGGAAATTGATTCCCCTAGACTTTGAATCGAATCGAGCCCAGAAGGTTGCGAGAAGGGCGAAGCAGATGGCTGAGATCAGATAGAGTCCGGCGTGTTCTGGAAACGGAATTTGGAGCCCGCCCCAAATCGCTGACATGACATAAAGTCCAATTGCGCAGTTTTTGGACCAACGCGAGAATTGCAAATTTGTGGCTGGGACGATTTTGCTCTGTTCTTCAGTCACCAATATCTCCAAGCCAACACGCTTTTCCAGATTCAGCCACGAACTTGATAAGGCAATTGCGTGTTAGAAGCAACCTCGTCATATAACGCTTCAAGAATATGAAGTCAGCAATTCGTCCAATGAAACCGAAAGGCGACTTGTCCGATCCAGCAGGTGTAATCTGATCGGCTTGATCCAACGTCCATCGAGGCAATTACTGCTGCATTAATTCGCCACGGGCACGACTGAATTGCCTAGAATTCGGTACTCGGGAGCCAATGTAATCCACGGACGAAGCGTATTGTCCTTGGTTAATTGGCACTTTGAACAGGACGAAGATCCAAATGCAGGCGCGTGAAATGTTTTATTCTTGCCAAAATCGTTATACGGGCAATATTGGACTAGCCCAACGTTCTCCAACCAAGGAATTGCAGGAAAGAGAATGGCGACAGCCGCTGTAAGTATCAATAAGAAACGGAGGCCGAATCGAGGCAGCAAGCGATGGCGAAGATTCTTACGACTATCATGCGTGACCGTCACTAGGTCCACCTTGTTTTTTTGTGTCGTCGAACAAATTGATTCCACAATCCGCAAGCGACTAGAGTGGTTTCTTGCTCCACCTCAACACGCTCCCGCGCCGCTTACCGTGCCAGTCTATCCCATTCATCAGGCGCCCGGCAAGCAGCCAGCAGTAGCCGAAGCAGTTTCCAACAAACCTGTGGAAAGCGCTGTCGCTGGCCTCATCCACTTCCACATTGTTGCCCGCTGACGCTGAACTAGGTCCACGGTGATTGGGGCTAGCTTGTGGAAAAGCGGCCGATGGCTGGATCGAGGTACGACCACATGAGGGTGGGAAGCTGGCGGATAGAGGAAGACGCTTGGCTTCTGCTGGGCCGATCCTGCAGGAATTGAGTAAGCGGTAACATCGAACGTTCATTGAGATGATTGCGTTTATTGGGGTTGTACCCGCTACTTCTTGTTCTGGTAGACTTAAACACATGAACGACAATGGCAACGGCGAAACGCCGACTCAACTAATTTGGGTTATCAAGCATGGCAGCCAGCGCCAACGTCCACAGTGGTTGGGTTAGGGAAATTGATACGACGGACTACGTACCACCAAGTGGAAGGCGGGCAATGGCTGGATCGAGGTATGAGCACGTGGGGATGGAAAGATGGCGGCCTAGGGAAAACGATGGATGTTGACTTGTCTGGTCCTGCTCCCTTCATTCGGATAGCGGAGCCACTGGTTACGGTGCGTTGGGAACACACTCGTAAAAATTTCTACTCTGTCAGTCCACAATCGGGAAGCGAGAATCACTCCGTCATAATTTCGTAAAGAATGCCATTTGCATCCGTCCAAAAAATTCCTCGTGGAGCAAACGGGTGATCCGTCTGGCGGTTTTCCGTTTGGTCTGGCGCGTTTCCAAAGGGTACGCCAAGATGGTTCAGTCGCCCAAGTATCTCTTCAAATTTTGAATCGTTTACAACAAATGCGAGATGCTGGTTAGCGGTTTGATCTGATGTCATAAAAAAGAGTCGCAATCCCGCGTCAATCCTCACCGTTTGAAAATCGTCGTCTGCTCCTGCTGGAGCATCCCGTTTTGCTCCAACAATCTGAGCGAAATGATCCGCTGAGCTTCGATTGTCTCTCGCAAGGACAACAACATGATCGAGTCGAATTGGCATGGAATATTTAGATCTTATTTAAATTTGATTTTGATAACGTGTCAAATTGCGTAAAGGAGCCTAGGAGTCTCTCCCGTTTCCCCGGTAGCTCGAACTTTAGCAGAACCTTTATCGATTGCCCGGGCTCCAGTACACGACGTTCTACTCCCATTCCACAACAATC
>JANLUJ010000656.1:0-3368 GCA_031363425.1 Pirellula sp. | reverse complement strand
TCAAAGGCGTCGAGAAGGTAAAAGTTGACTATGAAAAGGCGGAAAGCAAGGGGAGCAACGACGTAAACAACATGTACGAATTGTTCCGTGCAAAAGCAGCTGGGGACCCAATGATTTGCAAATCGAATTTTGTTGAACGTGCAGGCCCGCTTACCGAAACTATTTTGCTTGGTAATCTCGCCGTATGGGCAGCTTCGAAAGGTGGAGAAAAAGGTGCCATGGGTGAGTGGGGTGAAAAGGTCGAATGGGATGCCAAGAATCTTGTCGTGACCAACCTAAAATCGCTGACTACGCCTGGAGTTTCTGACTTGATCAAGCCAATTTATCGAGAAGGATATCGACTAGATTAGTCTCCAATTCGACCAAGTACTTTGTTAGGCAATCAATCGGCAGGGGAGTATTTTCACTACTCCCCTGCTTTTCTTATTTAGATCAAAGGGTTTCATGATGAGTTCAAGTATATTTTGGCGATGTCGGATCATAGCGCCGGTGGCTTTCATCTTTTTTTCAACTTTTGGAATCGCAATTGCAGCTGTCGAAGCAAATGGAAGCCAGACTCCCGAGACACCGGCAGCGGCAAAAATCGAAGATGTCAACGCGGCGAAGAAACGCGTAGATGAGCTTGGTGCAAAAGCTAAAATAACGATGCTTGCGTCGAAACTAACCGAGTTAACCATTTTAGATGGATCTCTCTTAACTTCAGATGACCTTGCTTTGTTCGGTCGATTGACCGATTTGCAAAAACTGCAAATTTATAATTGCCGTTTTTTGGACTCGGAAACGGTGTCGCATCTAAGCGGTCTCAAAGATCTGAATACCCTCGCGCTGACCAATACCATCATCGACGACGCTGCCGTAGAAACAATTATAAAGTCCTTTCCGAAGCTAATCGTTTTGGACCTCTCATCCAATGCCAACATGTCAAGCCAGGTACTTAAGTCGATCACAGAATTGACAAACCTACAGCAACTGTTGTTGCTACAGAACAAGTTCAACGATATCGGTACGAGGCGACTTTCCAAATTGCAAGATTTGCGAGTGCTAGATTTACGTGGAAACATGCAGGCGGGAGACATGACCCTCGAAACCATCGCGAGCCTTCCAAAGCTTAAGGCGTTCAAGCACCGAAGTACCGCGGTTTCCGACAATGGAATGGCATACTTGTCTCAAAACGTTACCCTTGAGAATCTCTTGATTCAAGATTTTGGAATATCGAATCAATCCGGCGAGCACCTCGCAAAACTAAAGAAACTGACTCAATTGGAAGTCTTTCGCTGCCCGGGATTTGGAAGCGAAGGCGTGTTGGCTTTGAAAGGTCTCAACTTACAACGGCTGACACTAAGAGACTTGGCGACCGTCGATGATACTGCGCTTGAAGTATTAAAAGATTTACCCAAACTTCGTAGGTTCTACTTGCATGAGATTAGCAGCGTCACCGATAGCGGCTTAAAGAATCTGTCATCGCTCAAAGAATTGGAGTTGCTCGACATCTGGAGCATCCCGCTGATGACCGACGCGACAGTTGATGTGATCGCTGCTTTGCCCAATCTAAAGGAGCTTACGATCCGGTCAACCGCCGTAACCGACAAGGCTATCGATAAGTTGCTTGCCATGCCAAAGCTTCAGTCATTGACGTTTAAGGAAAACGGGGGAGTGACGGAAGCAGGTTTGAAAAAGCTATCGAGCAAAAAATGGACAAAGCTGGATATCGGCGCATCATCCGGTAACTCGAGCGACGAATAGATTCAGAAAAACACGTACGTCAGCCTGTCCTCAGGCTGACAATCACGTAGTTCAGCCTGTCCTCAGGCGGAAACAACCAACCCGAAATCCGCCAATGACGCTTCCCTTTCGGCCAGCTAAAATAGTGCAGTTATGTGTGGCCCCAATTCCATTCACGGATATGAATCATGGCAACAGCTGAAACAATCCGGATGAGTCCCGAGCAGTATTTGGTCCGAGAGCGTCAAGCGTCGTTCAAGAGCGAGTATTTCCAAGGAGAGGTTTTCGCGATGGCCGGAGCTTCAGAATCGCACAATTTGATCGTAATGAATGTGGGTGCCTCATTGCATCAGCAGTTGCGAAATCGACCGTGCCGTGTATATCCGAGCGATCTTCGCTTGAAAATCCCTCGAACGGGATTGTTTACTTATCCGGATTTGATGATTGTTTGTGGAGAGCCTCAGTTTGAATTTGATCGGCGAGACGTCATCACAAATCCGATTGTACTTGTCGAGGTACTATCCAACTCGACCGAAGCATATGATCGCGGAGTCAAGTTTGAACAGTACCGCACCCTGGAATCATTGAGGCAATTTGTGCTGATCGCTCAGGATCGAGTATCAATAGAGTCCTTTCGCAAAACGGAAGAAGGTGAATGGATACTTTCAGCAACAGGCGATCTCCAACAAATGCATCGGTTGGATTCGATCGAATGCTCTCTTGCATTGGCAGACGTGTACGACAAGGTGGTTTTTCCGGACGCAGCCGTGTCGACACCAAATTAATCGATCGCGCCATTACTTCCTTCATTTCATCGCCAGCTTAGATAGGTAACGTTCGTTTCCCTTTGGAGATTTTTCTCATGAAAAAATTACTAGCCTTATTCTCGCTGCTTGTGACGACCTGCATGTCGCAAACCAGCCTCGCCCAGGGGTCGGCAAAATCCGCGCCCGTCAACACGGCGATTGAGCCGGACTTCAAGTCGCTTTTTGATGGCAAGTCACTTGATGGTTGGGAAGGAAATAGAGAGTGGTTTCGCATAGAAGACAACTGCGTTGTGGCGGGGAACATTGCCAAGCCCATTCCGCACAACGAGTTCCTTTGCACTAAAGAGAACTTCAGCAACTTTGAATTGAAACTACAGGTTCGCTTGAAAGGTCAAGGAGACAACGCAGGCGTTCAATTTCGTTCTGTCCGGGTCCCAAATAAGACAGAAGTCAGTGGCTTTCAGTGCGATGTTGGAAATGCATTTGGGAGGCCGGTCTGGGGCGCGCTCTATGATGAGTCTCGTCGCAACAAGATGCTGGCCGAAGGGGACAAAGACAGAGTGCCCGAATGGCTTCGCAAAGATGACTGGAACGAATTGACCGTGCGAGCTGAAGGAGATCGAATTCGTATATGGTTGAACGGAAATCTGACCGTTGACTATACCGAAAAAGAAGAGACGATTGTTAAGTCCGGAATCATTGGTCTGCAAATCCATTCGGGGCCACCAACAGAAGCGTGGTACCGAAACATTCGGCTAAAACCCTTGTAGCATGGCCCCCTGGGCTGTGAGAGGCGTTGGCTATAATGGCAGTTCAATTTCACTCTCGGCAAGAGCGACCTACGGTAGGTCGGGCCTGCCGGGCAACGCTGTGAAGCAT
>JANLUJ010000655.1:0-3226 GCA_031363425.1 Pirellula sp. | reverse complement strand
CATGTTGCCGCCAGAATTCAGGCTTGCGATCGCTGACAGCGTCTTATACTTCTTACCATCGAATTCAAAGCCGTCTGCTAGCACGATGACTTGTATGATGCGGTCCTTGTAGACTCGTTGGATGCAAAGGCCGGGAGGCGGCAGTCGCTTGTCTCGTCCGGTAGAAAGGTCCGGAGACTTAGACTCAACTGTGGACACCTTCGATTTAGTATTCTTCGGCGGCGTCAGACGTATCTCCGCATCGTCCGCCAGTTCTTCGATACGGCGCTTGGCTCGCTCGGAGAGTCCGCCTTCTGCATTGGCCTGCAGTCGCCATGCGATCCGGCGCACCAGGTATGTCTTGTTGCAGGATCGGCATGGCTCACCGAATAGTTCCAAATACCGCTTGGCTAGTTCCCTCGCCTTCATCAATTCCAAATTACATAATTCACGCTGTAGTGCCGCTGCACTCTTCGTACTCTTAGTACTCTTCATCTCTAATTCCCTCTGGTTAGTTGTCTCTTGTGGGAACCTTGCGATTCAACTTCCCCACGTGTGACATTGAGCAGAGATTCAGAGACAACATCAAGGCATGTGTTGGAGACAGTCGAGAGATTTTCGGAGATTGGGGAAGATGTCTGCCGCATGAGCAAAATGGCGGCTGCGAGAAGGGAAGCGACTTCGGCGAGACGGTCTTCGGGGGTGAGATTTTCTGAGTCAATCATTTGTGGTATCCGAATCAGAAGCTGCGCAATCTCTGAAGTGCGTGGCATCGTTCGTTGCGCAATTCCGAGTCGTGTGGTCGTCTTATCTGCATACCTACCGGACCGGCTCGAAATTCGGCGGATGTATTTTTCCGTCAGCGCTAAATACAGAACCTAAATCCATTCAGGTCATGGACTTAAAATTATCTCTAAAAAGTGCTTGCAAAAGCCTAGTTAACCTGCTTTAATCCCCATCTGCATGAAATGCGATGTATCAGCGCTAAATAGGATCAGCGATGGTTGGCAAGGGAAGAAAACGTGGTAGGCCGGTTGAAGACCAGATCACCGAAGTTCAAAAGCGAACGCTAAAGGAACTCTCTACGTTCATCGATTGGATGGGATACCCACCGACGATGAGCGAGCTTGGAGAGAAGCTTGGGATCACTTCAGCCAGCGCCCACAATCTAGTCAAACAGTTAGAACGCAAGGGGTTTGTCCGCCGTGAAGCGCGTAAAGCGCGAAGCTTGTCGGTTGTTATTCGGGATCCAATTCACTCTGTGGAGACCGAGGTTCCAGTAACACTTCTGGGCGAGATTAAGGCAGGACCAGCGATGCTAGCTGTGGAGAATCAATTAGGGCAAGTCATGGTCAATAAAAACATCACTAGAGGTGGTCGATGTTTTGCACTTCGAGTCAATGGTGACAGCATGATCGATGCGGGCATCCGCGATGGCGATTACGTGATCGTTCGGCAACAACCGATCGCGGAAAGCGGCGAGATCATCGTTGCGATCATTGACGACGAATCGACCTTGAAACGCCTTTATATCTCTGACGAGCGGATTGAACTGCGTCCAGCCAACAAGGAGTACTCGCCAATTGTTGTCCGACCGGACAGCGACTTTCGTGTTTTGGGGAAGGTAATTAGTGTAACACGTCACGAAGTGGAGTAGCGAGAAGATGACTAGGCAGTTTTCGATTCCGACCGTTATCAGAATGGTCCCAAATGTTTTATTGAAAGAGTTTTTTGAGCGGCTTGGCCACGGCGAGTTTGATCCTTGCTGGGGGAAACTGGGAAGCCACGAAATTGATCCCATTGTTAAATACATTGCTGATCTTCCAGCGACTCAGTCCAATGCCATTGAGATGGAACTGCGTAATATTTATGAGTTATCTTGCGATAGCGGAATGTCAGCGATCATCGAGTCAGCCAAAATCGAGGGACAACTTGAATTAGCATTACAGATGCCAATAGACTTGAGTGTCCATGGCCGCTCCATGTGGATTCGATTGCGATAACACCAATGAGCCATGCGGTATGAAAGACATCAAGTCAATCCTGCAAACATTCCAAAAGGATTCTTCATCTTTGTTGTTACACCTACATGACGCACAAAACGCGACGTGTCACGTTCCACTGTACGTTGGGGCTTTGATTGGTACTTACGCGGCGGACGCCACAGTTGGCGAACCTTACGGCGAGAATCGCGAAGATTGCAAGAACAACGAACGGCGCCGAAACATTCGGATCGGCGCGGTTGGTGGTTCGTGTCCTTTAGGCCGCCGCATCGTATTTCTTGGCCAAGTCAAGAAGCTTGGTTTTGATCGTCTTCCAGTTCGGCGTTTGGTCGCCGTTCTTGATTTCACCGAAGGTCTTTGTGCGGAGATCCCCCTTGTACCAACCCTTGGTCCATCCCAGCCTGTAGAACAATCGGTTGAGTTCCGTTTCGCCAAGGCCGGCGCCAGGCCGATCCCAGCAGCTTTTGGTTCCTTCCTTCTTGGCGTAGTCCCATTCCGAACATCGTCGACTATTGAGAGCCAATTCGACCAAACCCAAAACCATCATCAAGTACCCAACCACCTTGGTCTTGTTAAGCGTACCGGCGAAGGCTCGAAACTCAATTCGATTCTTACCTTGAGCAAGGTGGGTCAAATTCAAAAGGTGGTAGCGATCCGATTCGCATCGGCGCTTGGCATTGTCTTTGTCGCCATATTGTTTAATCTGTTTGGTGTAGGTTGCTTGTTCGCGTTTCCGAGAACGAAATGGAGTTTATTCGCAACATTGCCTTCAAGATAACGCCGCCTACGCCTGGTCGTTGGGGAGTCTTGCAATCGCCTGTTGCCGCCGGTGAGATAACAACCGCGATCGTTGCCGGTGTTGTTGCCTGCAAAATCAATGTCATCTCTGCGCTCAAACCCAACTTATTCGCAGATGCAGTTGTCCCAGATTTCGCTGAGTTGCAAGTGAGCGATGTTGGCGGAAATGCTCAAATCCTCTGGCGAACAGGTGGCACAGGTAGCCAATGGTCGATAGTTCGGATCGGTAACACAGCATGCTCCGAGAGGCTCGAAAAGTTCGTCATGTTAAGCGACTGGTCGGACGATGGTTTTGCCGTGGCTCGTTTCACGCTGATAGAAGAATCGGTAGCGGACGTAGTAGGAATTATCGAGGATCCGTTGGGAATATTCGGAGACCAAATAGGTTTTGGGAACTCTGGGCTTGCAACGAGAACGTGTAGCGGACGGCATTTCGTAATCCAAGC
>JANLUJ010000940.1:0-3481 GCA_031363425.1 Pirellula sp. | reverse complement strand
ACGAATCCGGGAGCGGTGTATTTGACGTACTCGACAAGCTCTTTGCGACCCGCGATGTAACCGCCGCAAGATCCAAAAGACTTGCTCAACGTGCCCATCCAAATATCAACATCCATTGGATTGACGCCGAAGTGCTCAGCGATTCCCCGCCCGTGTGCACCCATCGTTCCGATCGAATGGGCTTCGTCGACCATCAACCAACATTTGTGCTTCTTGCATACCTCGATGAATTTTGGGAGATTCGGGAAGTCACCATCCATACTGTAGACCCCCTCGACGATGACGAGCACACGCCGATAGCGAGTACGCAGCTCCGTGAGCGCTACGTCCAATGCACCAAAGTCATTGTGGGGGAACGCTCGGCGACGACTGCCAGATAATATCGCACCCTGGACAATACTGTTGTGCGCGAGAGCGTCGTGTAGGATTAAGTCCTGCTGTCCTACAACGTGTCCAATAACGGTCTCATTGGTCGAGTGACCACCCACTAGAACGACGGAATCCTCCACTCCGATCCAGTCGGCGATCAATCCTTCGAGCTGCTGGTGGATATCCTTTTCGCCACTCACCAAGCGCGACGCCGAAACGCTTGTGCCATATTTCCTAACTGCATCAACGACCGCCTGCGTAACGTATGGGTCGCCGCTCATTCCTAGGTAGTTGTAACTGGCGAAGCTGATCAACTGCTTTCCATCGACGGTTGTTGTGTCGCGAGTTAGGCCTTGATGAACCGAAAAATACGGGTTGGGCAGCCCAGTCATGTCAAACTGATTCATCGTTTGCTTGAGACGTCGATACTCAGGCATCAAATCGAAGCGGTAGTCCTCCGGTGCAACCTCTCGTTCAACATGACCATCTTGGTTATCCAGGTTTTCCGAAACCGCGTCGGGCCGAATGCGTTCTTTGCCGAAGTGCTTTTCGATCGCTTCTGCGATTTCTCGGACTGTTTCAATTTCTTGCAGGACTTCTTCCGGAAATCGTCCGCCGACGGAGCTTTCGAGAACGTGCGCAATCTGGAGTCGTTCAAGGCTATCGAGTCCCAGGTCGACTACAATATTGGTATCCAAGTCGAGTAGTTTTGCTCGCTCCTGCGCGACCGTCTTTACGGCTCGTTTGACGAGTTCGACAATATCGATATCGGGGTCACGTGTTTTCTTGTGCGGCAGGGATGAGCCAAAATTGCCGCGACGACCGTATCCTGCCCTCGTGTGATCGACGGTCGATGCTGCAATCATTGGCGCTTGTTCTGGAAGATCGTCCTCCCAAGATAGCCATTGATGGATGACTCGTAGGTTTCCTTCTCGAAAGTCTCTCAAGCAAGCATGGCGTTGGATTTTGCCAGAGGACGTTCGGGGGAGCGATCCATGTCTCACCAGTACAACCGCGTCAGGTGGTAACTCGTGTCCTTGCGTTACGCTGCGACGAATAGCATGAACAACCGGGTTCCAATCGTCCTCAAGTGATCGCTGCACCTCGACAGTAATTATCAATCGTTCCCTTGGACCGGAGTCATCCGCGAAAGCTGCCGCGGCAGAGGACGAAATCGATTCGTGACATTCCTCTACAGTTTGCTCGATGTCCTGTGGATAGCGATTGACCCCGCGCACAATGATCAAGTCTTTGACGCGACCGGCTACGTAAATTTGCCCTTCACTCCAAAAACCTAAATCGCCAGTTCGCAGATAGGGACCTTCGTTATCGGCAGTCCTAGCTTGAAAGACGTCTTGAGTAACCTCTTCCTTTTCCCAGTAACCGACGCCAACGCTCGGTCCCTGGATCCAAATCTCACCGATCGAATGCTCTGGCAACGGTTTCAACGTTTCCGTGTCTACAATCAATATCGATTCGTTTTTGGTTGCATGTCCACAGGCCACCAAACCACGAGCGTCGCGCGAATCTTCACTGACCTGCGTTACCATTCGAGCATCTAGTCGACGACCGTCAAAATGCTTCACCACCGGCGGCGTCTGACGAGGGCCGCCCGTGACGATAAGTGTCGTTTCCGCCATCCCATAGCAAGGGAAATGAGATGTATTGGAAAATCCCACTCGTTCGAACTTACGACTGAATTGCTCGAGTGTACTTGCTCGCACCGGCTCGGCACCATTGAATGCGAGCGCCCAGGAACTAAGGTTTAGCCCCTGCATTTCTTCTTCAGTAACTTTGTCGACGCAGAGTTGATAGGCAAAATTGGGACCGCCGCTGGTGGTGGCCTGGTACTTCGAAATCGCTTTCAACCATCGGACGGGTCTTTGCATGAATGACATTGGGCTCATAAGAGCCATGCTGAGGCCCATCGATACAGGAGACAGTACACCCCCAACCAAACCCATGTCATGGTACATCGGAAGCCAACTGACGCCCACCGTCTTGTTTGTTTCGTCGAAGAGCACCGCAATCATCTCGCAATTGCGAATGAGATTGGAATGGGTCAGCATGACACCCTTGGGTTGGCCCGTTGATCCGGAAGTGTACTGCAGCACTGCCAAGTCCGATGGAGGAATTGGCATTTCAGTAAATTGAATTGCTAACGACCGGTCTACCACTTCCGTTGCAATGAGTTGCATCGAGCTTGTTTCGGCTGTTGTCGACTCATCTTTGAGAATCTGCGCGACAGTTTCAGAGGTGGTAAGCGCGAATTGAGCTTGGCAATCCATCGCAATACCTTGTATGCGAGCGCCTTTCCGACTGCGTCGTGGAGGGTACGCGGGCACGCTAATACAACCTGCATAAAGACAACCAAAGAAGCCAACGACAAATTCTATGCCAGGAGGATATAACAGCAGACCACGGGAGCCTGGCCGATTCGTTTCAAGAATTTTCACGGCAACCGCCCGGGCCGCGTGATCCAATTCGGCATACGTCATGGACGTGTCATCGTCGGTCTCGCCATCCGTATAATAGAATGCAACTTTGTTCGGTTGAACATTCGCCCAATATCGAAGTACGTCCACCAAAGTCGTTCTGGGCGGGTTGAACGGAGCATGAAAGCGGGTCAGATCCAACACTAGATTATTCCCCTTGGGAGTCGACCATCAGCAGTCGTGGGTAGGGCTCCGTTCGCATTTGGCTCACAGAGGCATTCCTACCCAAAAAATCGCCACGCCGAACGCAGCGACACGGTAAATTAAAGGATTTGTTCCTTCCTTATCGGACTTTCGTTATACCTGCGATTTGGCAATCTCGGTACACCTTATTTTCTACCCAGACAACCTAAATTACCAATTGGTTTCCGTTGAACCAGGGAAATCCTGGAGAGTTGGGACCGAAAAGCCCTTGTTGTCGCGAAAATAGACCGATATACTCTGCCCCTCACAAACTTCGAAATACCCGGTTTTTTGCAGGAAAAGCGGCATCCGATAAATGGGTGCTCGGCTCAAGGCACGTTTTTCACTGCAAAAATCCAAGGAATGACTCATGGTAGCACAACCCAAAACATACGTAGCAAAACCCGGCTCAGTCGAGCAAAATTGGTATCTCG
>JANLUJ010000622.1:0-6611 GCA_031363425.1 Pirellula sp. | reverse complement strand
CCAACTTTTGATCTTCCCGAGAAAGCGATTGCGATGCTCGCTTTGCCTTGGGCGCTACTTCTCTGTTGCCTCCAAGATACTGGGTCGATATCGCAGGATTGAGACGGCTTTCTGCATCTACTAGGAACGCGGCAGTCGTTACCACGTTTTGGCCCAACTTGAGCCCACTGTTGACTTGGTAAAAATCACCGTCGCGTTGACCCAGTGACACACGAACGCCTTCGAACATCCCGGGCATGGTCTCGACATAAACGATTTGCTCATTGCCTCGTTGGACCAGGGCTGTGATCGGTATCCGTAGTGTCGATGATTCGCTTGGTTCCGTTTCGGAATCGATCTGCCCTACAGGCGTGGTTCGAATTCCAGCTAGTTGCACACGGTATGGCGAGAGTTGCATTCTGAGCAAAACTCCATCAGGCAAAATTTCCGTGTCAGCTTTTTTTCGTACGATTAGATCCATATTGCAGATCGGGCAGATAGCAGGCCACACGGAAACGACCCCGGGGTCCATCGGACAAAAGAACTCTTTGTCGGCAGAAACTGACGAATCCGTAGGACTCGATGACCACTTTGCAAGCGTCGATTCCCAAGCGCCACGCAACCAAGGCCAGAGCGCCATAAGAACACCCAAAACAGCGATTGCAAAGGCAAAACGAAGTCTGACTTGCAGGCCTTTGCCCAGCAATTGCCAGGGTGTGGCCGACTGTTCAGCAGATGGTATTCGGTGGCGATCTTCGTTCGACTTCATCAATAAATACTCCATTGAGCCTGAGGCGGCAGCCAATCTGCGACGAAAATACCGCAGGCTTGCCCTGCTGGATTATTCTGCTTCCTGGCTAAATGGCTAGAGGCGAGCGTTCTTCCCGCACGTGGCGGATGCTGCTAGCATCCGGCCGATCGCGCTGAGTAGCTTGAAGAGTACACGGCATTTGTGATATTAGAACCAAAAAATTCAAAATGCCAACCAAAAGTGCCTTTTCTAGGGTGCTAGCGCCAACGGCTCAGTGTAATCGTCTAGCATCGTGCGAAAAATTAGTGGGATAGGCTTCCAGCCTGTCATACCAGAATCGACAGGCTGGAAGCCTATCCCACATTTGCTAGGTATTGCCATCGTCCTCGAGCGCACCAATCGAAACGCTGCTAGCTTACGCAGTTCTTCGTAGACCAATGGCAGCAGCTTTTCTGCAGACGCTGCGTCCCCTTGCTCCATTTCATACAAGATCTGCGTGACTTCAGTCATGCCATGCTTCCTAGGTTTTGGGTAGCGAAACGAGAACGATCTGCTTGCCGATGTTTTCGCCACGTAGCATTCCCAGAAATGCTTGTGGTGCATTCTCGAGTCCGTTGACGATACTCTCGCGATATTGAAGCTTGCCCGTTTGCAACCATTCGGCCAATTGGGAGAAGCCTTCTTTGAATCGTGGAGCGTAGTCCAGTACTAAGAACCCCTGTACCTTGGATCTTTTCTCAATCAGTTTCCAGAGCAGTCGCGGACCGACCTCCGGTTCAGCTAAATTGTACTGCGAGATTTGCCCACAAACGCAAACGCGCGAGTGAAGGTTCAAATAGTGAAAGGCGGCATCGGTGAGTTCGCCGCCGACGTTATCGAAATAAACATCGATGCCTTTCGGACAGAGTTCCTTTAATTTAGCGAAGTAGTTTTTCTCACTACGATAATTAAATGCAGCATCAAAGCCTAGTTCGTCGGTCAGAAGTCGAACTTTTTCGTCCGAGCCCGCTACCCCGACTACACGACAGCCATGGATCTTCGCGATTTGGCCCGCGATCGTTCCTACGGCACCTGCCGCGCCTGAGATGAGCACTGTTTCACCGGCTTTCGGCTGGCCAATGTCGAGCAAGCCAAAATACGCCGTTAGCCCCGGCATGCCGAGCGCGCCAAGATACGCAGTGAGCGGAGCAAGATCGCCGTTCACACGATGAATATCAGAGCCATCGCTCAAGGTATAGTCTTGCCACCCCAGCATCCCTTGGACGTATGTCCCTACTGGAAACTTGGCAAGATTCGATTGCACGATTTCCCCTACACCGCCACCGGTCATTACCGCGTCCAGTTGCACCGGGTCCGCATACGAGGCGCGGTCATTCATTCTGCCTCGCATGTACGGATCCACGGAAAGATAAAGTGTTCGGATCAAGACTTGGTTGGGTCCCGCGACCGGGATTGCAGATTCGACGAGCTTAAAATCCGAATCCTTCGGCCAACCAATCGGTCGTGCGGCGAGTGTGACTTGGCGGTTCATTTCGTGCATAGAAAATACATTTCCAAAGGAGAATTGTTGAGCAACATCTGCTAGCACGGAATCCATGGCAGCATTATTATGGTCGCCTATGTTATAACACGTAGGTCCGCCTGTCCTCAGGCGGACTTTTTCTGCAATGTCGCATCATAGCCATTCGCGTGTCCCAACCAATCCTTTCGCCCCCAAAACCTCCCTCAAGTCAGACTTAAACCGAGAAGATGTTCATCATGAAATCAAACAGAATTAATGATGTGGCAGTGTCGCTCCGCGACACTGCATTACCGAGTCGCGGAGCGACAACGGCTAAATGTTATGCCAAAATACTTCTTGTTGCGTGCTTTGTTTTGTATCAATCCGTAAGTCACGCACAAGACCTTGTCAAACCGTTGACATATCGTCACTTCGTGGTGGAAGAAACAGATGGCCGCGTCGTTAAGATGACACCGGTTCCCGACAAAACGATTCCGCCCTGGGCTCGCAATGTATCGCAAAATACTTTCGATTGGACCAAAAAGCCTAACGCACAACCTTTCCTTGCTACTCCCATTGTTTATGTGTTGCCTCCAACGGACCAATCCGAGCCGTTTCACAGACACAATCATCAGCCCTCGATCGCTTGGTTGGCAAATGGCGACTTGCTGGCAATTTGGTACACCACCAAGGACGAATCCGGGTCGGAGCTTACCGTCCTAGCCAGCCGACTCAGGGCGGGGCAAAAAGAGTGGGAGCCATCTAGCGAGTTTTTCAAAGCGCCCAACCGTAACATGCATGGTTCGAGTATTCTTCATGATGGGAAAGGGACCATTTATCACTTCAATGGCATGGCCCCAGATGGTGGAAAGGGCTGGGCGTTGTTGGCGTTGTTGATGAGGACCAGCAAGGATAATGGCGTCACTTGGACAGCTCCGTTCGCAGTTGATCCTCGCATCATCGGACGCCATCAGGTAATTACTGGTACGCTGCTGACGAAGGCTGGAGTGCTCATCCAAAACTGCGATGCAGTGCCTGGCGGCAACGGCGGGACAGCTCTGCACATCAGTCGCGACCTTGGCAAGACATGGGTTGATCCGGGCGAAGGTAAACCGCAACAAAGTTTTACCGAAGGGGGAATTGGTGAAGGCACGATCGCTGGCATACACGCTACTGCTATTGAGCTGGAAGACGGACGATTGATGGCACTTGGCCGAGGCGACTCGATCAATGGCAAAATGCCAATGAGTATTTCCGCTGATCTCGGCAAGACATGGACCTATTCTGCGAGTCCCTTTCCACCGATCGGCGGCGGTCAACGACTTGTTCTGCGCCGATTGAATGAAGGCCCGTTGCTGCTTATTTCTTTTACGTCGGGTAAACGCAGCGAGCCCGAAGCCAATGGCATGACTTTTGTCGATCAGAAAGGTGCGGAGTTCATTGGCCACGGGATGTACGCCGCACTTTCCTTCGACCAGGGAAAGACATGGCCGGTGCGCAAACTTTTGACGCCTGGCAGTGGCGAATTCGACGGTGGTGGTCACACGAGTACCTTCACAGCGACTCCGACCCGCGCCGAACACGCTGGGTATCTTGCCGCCACGCAATCGCCAGATGGGGTGATTCAACTCATCAGCAGTCGCTTGCATTACCGTTTAGACCTTGAGTGGTTGACCGCTGGCATGAAGCAAAGTAGCAAATAGTCGCGATGTTATTTGGCAAGCCGTCTCTAGTACTGACGGTCAGTACCCTCGGCCCTAAGCCGGCCTTAAGCCATGGGCATGATGCCAATGCCGCCGAGTTTATCTCGGGGTATTGTTACCACCTCTCTAAGAAATTGTACAGCTTTCGTATCTCTGTTTTTGCAGGCCCCCAACGAGCTCGTCTCGTTGGAGCCAAAGCTTATAAGCTAGAGGCGTGTACCGGGCGAACACCCGCGTCCCCTCCCAGTCCAACGCCACAGGCGTTGGACTGGGAGGGGACGCGGTAAATGGCTGATGCGATCGCTTCTAGCCAGGAAACTTTACGTCCCATGGGCAAGCCCATGGGGGCGTTCTAAAGCTTTACAACCTTCAGCTCCATGGCCGGTGGATCGTTCGGGCTTCCTGCCAATCACACATGCATACCGGCGGCGTGGCCGGTGCTCCAGGCAGCTTGGAAATTGTAGCCGCCGATTGGCCCATCTAAATCGAGGATCTCGCCTGCAAAGTAGAGGCCAGGTGTCTTACGACTTTGCATGTCTTGAAAATTGACTTCACCTAGAGCAACGCCACCGGCCGTCACCTCCGCTTTGGGATATCCACGTGTGCCTTGGATCGGTACAGACAACGCTTTGAGTCGCTCGACCAAGCCGTTCCGAACCTTCTTGGACATCTCCGCCGTGTGCACCTCGTTGGACGAGCCTACGATTGCGACTAAGGCAGATGCAAGTCGCTTTGGAATGCGTTGGCTAAGCACATTGGCGATGGTCTTGTTCGACTCTTTGGCGGAATCGATTAGCCATTGTTCGCAAGCCTCTCTCGACACGTCAGGCAACAGATCCACCAGCATGGTTGCAGGGTTCTCGCGAGACAAGTCTGAAAAACATCGCGAAATATTCATGGCCGTGGGCCCACTGCAACCGAAGTGAGTCCAAAGCAATCCGCCCCGCGAAGTTGCACGCTCCAGCTTTGCAATCTTGGCATCCGATCCTATGACTTTGGCTGTCACCTCGGCATCGTCGAGCGTTATGCCGCTTAGCTCGTGCACCCAGGCTTCGTTGGAAAGCAAAGGGGTCAACGCAGGTCGGAGTGGAGTGATCGTATGCCCCATGGCTTGGGCCCATGGATACCCGTCGCCGGTTGTGCCGCAGCCGCTGTAGCTCAAACCACCACAGGTTATCAGTACCGAGTCACATACGAAGTTAACACATGTTTGGCCTTGGACCTTGGCGCTCACTTCGAAGCCGCCGCTTGGCAGCGGCATCGGCCGAATGGACTGGACAGCAGCCCCTGTTACCAAACTGGCTCCCTCACGGGCCAATCTTCGTACGACCGCGTCGCGAACTTCGATGGCGCGATCGCTTGCTGGGAACACCTTACCGGTCTCTTCAACTTTGGTCGGTACACCCTCAATGTCCATTTGTCGGACCACATCTTGAGGAGTGAGCCGGCTCAATACCGATAACAAAACTCGGCCATTTTTTCCGAAAGCATCCGCGATTTTTCGACTATCGCAGTTGTGCGTGATATTGCATCGCGTCCCGCCGGACATGAGAATCTTAACGCCGGCTTTGTTGTTCTTCTCAAGGATCAGTACTTTCCTGCCACGCGCAGCAGCCGTTCCAGCCGCCCAGAGCCCGGCTGCACCCCCTCCTACAATAATGACGTCCCACCGCGTTTGCATGAATGATTCGCTATTCGTTCTGCACGATTTTGGATTCGAGGTTACACTATGTGCGAAGGTTTTGGCGACTTTCGCGACCCTGCGCCGATCCACCCGCGCCGATCAAAAGCTACCACCCAATCGCATCCATGTCGACAGAAGTAAAGAAAACAGAAGTCGGAAGTTATTTCATTTCCAACTATCCGCCCTTTTCGCAATGGACAGGTGATGCGTTGCCAACCATCCAAGCTGCGATGGCCAATCCGCCTCAGAAACAGCGATTGGCCTCCGGTCAGGAAGTGGATACTCCGCTCGGTTTGTACTTGCACATTCCCTTTTGTCGCAAGCGTTGCAAATTTTGCTACTTCAAAGTATTCACGGATGTCAACGCCGGTGAGATCGAACGCTATGTGTCGGCGTTAACCCGTGAGATCGAACTGGTCTCGCAACTCCCAGTCATGGGTGGCAGACCGTTTCGATTTGTGTATTTCGGAGGTGGCACCCCGAGCTTTTTATCGGTCAAGCAATTGCAGTCGCTATTCGACCGTTTGCACAAAAGCATTTCCTGGGAACAAGCCGAAGAGGTCACGTTTGAATGCGAACCTGGGACTTTGAGCGAATCCAAAGTACACGCGCTTCGAGAACTGGGTGTCACTCGCTTGAGCCTAGGTGTTGAGAGTTTCTCTGATGCCATCCTCGAAGAGAATGGTCGTGCCCATTTGTCCAAGGAGATTCACAAAGCCTGGGAATGGATTGTAGCTGCGGGTTTTCCCAACGTGAATATCGATTTGATTTCTGGGATGGTGGGCGAGACTTGGGACAACTGGAAAGAAAACATTCGAAAGACTTTGTTGCTCTCGCCTGAGAGCGTCACGATTTATCAGATGGAATTGCCATTCAATACCGTCTATTCCAAAGACCTATTGCAAACCCATCAGGCGGCTCCGGTTGCGGACTGGCAAACGAAAAGAGACTGGGTTCAATATGCATTCGAGGAATTCCAAAAATCTGGCTACC
>JANLUJ010000598.1:0-4474 GCA_031363425.1 Pirellula sp. | reverse complement strand
CGGTTTGCTATCAAGTCCGCAACAGAATAACTCCGTGAACCTCAGTTCCAATTCCAATGCAATCAGTCCGCAACAACAAGCCGCCACTAGAGTCGCGGCAAAAATGATCGAGGTCAATGAACTCTGGGCTAAGAAAGAATTTGATGCAAATCTGGCCTACGGCGTATGGCTTGAACAGGTCTTCCCGAGGGAGTCGCCCAACGTCATCAATCTACATTCTCAAACCATGGCGACCACGGATCGGAATTCGTATAACAGTTTTTCCTTGGTCGGCAGCGCGAACAAGCCGCCGTCGAAGTCCGGTGCCCAATGCCTTGTCGAATGGGCAATCAAAGCCGACAAGGTCAACGCGATAGAACAGGAGCTAACAAAGCGTCTCGCTCAGCCAGGCAATGCGGATTTTGGCTGGATGTTCAAGATATGGATCGCCGACGCGAACAAAGCTGCGAGCGAGGTTTACGAGTCGATACTCGGCGAGTTAGAACCCAAACTTGCAACGGAGATAGTTGGGATCCACTCGGAACTCAAAACGCACGCCATTCGTGAAGCATTGAAAAAACTGCCAGCAAACTCCGAGCTCAAACCCCGTTTCAAGAAAGCCTTCCTCAAGGCACTGCCGACGACCAGTAACTGGAACGGAAATACGAACAATATGAATTTCCTCCGTGAACTCATCGCGGAGGCCATTGAGGCGAATGATTTGGAATCGGCAGAGACGATTGCGGATGCTCTCGTAAGCCAATGGAACGCTGTCCGAAACGGCAACGAGTCTTGGGTTAGCAGTATGGAATCCCAAGCTTTCATGGAACTCTCCCGAGCGGCCTTTGAGAAAAATGCTTACAAACTCGGGAGCGCATGGATGCAACGCGTTGCATTTGGTGTTAATGAAACGCGACAGGGCGCGAGCTGGTTTCAACTTCGCAGTGACACGACACAGCATCTCCTAAAGTGCCCGAAGGATGTACGATTCGACCTACTTTCAAAACAAGTTTGGACAACTCCAATGCTGGGCTTAGTGGACATGAGTTCCCTAGCGCCACAGTTCCTCACGCCAACTCTATTTCGCAGCGATGAAAAATCGCCACTTCTGCAACTCGCAAATGCGAACGCCGCATCGCTCTCGGCTATCGAGTGGCTGATGAGGGATGCGATTGCCTTAGGTAGGCAATCGGAAATCGAGCAGAGGATTGCCGGTTTGCAAGAGTCCAAATCGGACGACCTGCCATTGGCGAAACTCATTTGGAATAAAGCTAGGGATCAGCCGATCGACCCAAAGTCATTTATTCAAGAGATTGCTCCGGGCGGTGACACCAAAGCATCTTCCAGCATTCTGCGGCTTGCCCCTGCCGATAGTCCGCCACTCCCCATTGAAGTAGAAATTGCAGAACTTGCGTTGAGGGACACGAGTTCGATGCAGCTTGGCATCGAGTTCACGAAGCGATTGCTCGAGTCCTGTTTGAAACACAACAAAACAGCGATCATGAGCCAGTGTCGAGCCTTACTTCACTCGGCTCAAATGTCGAGCGACAAATCGCCCCTCACTCAAATGAAACTCAAGCACTTTACCGAAGCAAGCGATTGGGATGGGGGCGCCATCTTGGATGGAATTCCAACAAAACCGCTCTGGTTATCACGAAACGAATCGTTCACGTCGTGGGGCCATGAAGCCAGCACCATGCAATCGTATCTCTTTCTCAAGTACCCTCTCACTGGTGACTTTGATATCGAATTCAAGGCCCGCGATGGATCGTATTCCGAACCTGGCATCGCCATCGGTGGAATACTCACCGAGTTCTGTCCCTACAACAAGACCATCGCCATGAGCAGTCTTGGCTATCGTCATATGGGGAGTGTGAATAAGAAGGTTGACAAGTACAAGCAGGGAGAATGGAATCAATATCGCGTCAAGCGGACAGCCAGAGATTTTCAGGTATTCGTCAATGGGGAAGCAGCGGTGACCATACCCGTCGGGGAATCGGCCACTCCCTTTTTTGGCTTGGGCGCTAAATCCTATCGGAGCTCCAGCTTCGATGAACTCAAGATCGTTGGCAAGATAGAGATACCTCGCACGGTCGATCTCTGTAAGCCTCGCCTGGCTGGTTGGTCATCGTACTACACTCTGCAATTGCTTGAACCAATCCAGCTGATGGCGAAAGTGGAGAGTAGTATCGATGCGGACGACTCCAACGAGAATGGGTACGGTCGACAAGGCTATGACTTTGAGAATCTGGAAGCCCAAAACTTTCCTTACTGGTATGGCCAAGAGAATGGCGATGCTGCCTATTCATGGCTGTTCAAAGATGGAGTCCTTGAGAGCAACGATCAAAGACTTGCACGCGAGGCAAAGCTCGAGGAACTGGAAGCGGCGGGAACTGTCATTGAACCCTACATTCGCCAAATGATCGAAAAGGAGCCTTCGAAACCGAGGAGCATCGGATTTGTCTACTTCCAGCGGCCCCTATGTGACGGCGAAACCATAGAGCTAGAGTTTTACCAAGACAGCAGGCCTGATCTGGTCGAGAGCAAGTCCCGTTCGCTTCCCTTGTCGATATCGCCGGTCATAGGCCGCACCGCCATGCTTTTAGACCAGCCAGAGGTTGCACTTCGTTGGATTGCAGGAGCAGGAGAACACGAATGGCTTGGTACCGATTTAGAACAGCGCGTCATCGATCCCCAAGCTCGCCAGCATTCCAAGGCTAAAATAAAAGAGAAGGACTGGAACGCGATGGCAATTTTTTGGAACAATGGCGTGGCTAAGCTTTCTATTAATGGCCAAGATGTATATGAACGCAAATGGGACGTAAATGTGGCCCCGCAATTTGGCTTGTATCACCATCCTAACCAATATCAAGTGCGCGTACGAAACGTTCGATTGTCTGGCAATTGGCCTGAGACGTTGCCCGAAAATCTATTTGAGTTGATGCCGTAGCATGGCCCCCTGGGCAACGCTGTGAAGCATTTTCGGCAACGAAAATGTTGGGTTGTGGGGAGCTTGCCTCCCCTTCAACCAAGGTTTGGTGTACTAAGGCGAGCGATAGGAGTTGGTTTACCGTAGCATGGCCCCCTGGGCCGTGCGACACACTGCCCAGGGGCCATGCTACGGGTAGATTTCAGCCTACCGCTCGCCTTAAAAATACTCTCACCGTTGCACGCGGCCGTGAATGTGCACATCGTCTCCCAGTTTTTCTATCTTCGTTTTGTTGAGCTGCGTCGCTTGGCTCATAAGAGATTTACCATTGCCCGCAACGGGCCGTATTGCACCTGCTCCACCAACGATCTTGGGCGCGAGAAAGCAATGAACTTCATCGACGAAGTTGCAATCAAATGCATGACCGAGCAAAGTTCCACCACCTTCGAGTAGAACGTTGGTGCAATGCCGCCTGCCAAGCTCCGCAAGCACAAAGGCGAGCGAATGTGACAACATTTGTTCTGGAATAAGAAGGACTTCGCAGCCGGCTTTTGCTAGTTCCCGAACTTTCTCAGAAGTCGCAAGTTCGGAAGTCGCAACGATGACTGGCGCAGCCTTGACGCTTTGAACGAGTTGCGAGCCAACCAACAATCGACAGTTTCGATCAAGCACTACCCGACTGGCGACTCTGGCCGGGCTCAAGCCGGATCTCAGCCGAGTTGTCAAAAGCGGATCGTCAGCAATTGCTGTTCCGATCCCGACGATGACGGCATCCATTCCGCTTCGTAATTGGTGAACAGCCTCTCGCGATCGTTCATTGCTTATCCATTTGGAATCTTGAGCATGAGTAGCAATAGCGCCATCAAGCGTCATGGCCCATTTAGTGACCAGCCACGGCATACCGGTTGCCAGGAGTTTGAGATAGGGTGCGTTGAGCTCTTTGACTTGATCCTCCAACTGTCCTACATCTACCTCAATCGCTTTTTCTCTCAACAATTGAATTCCACGACCAGCGACTTCATGAAATGGATCCTGCATCCCAATCACCACGCGTTTTGGATGGTGACGCAGAAGTAAATCGACGCAGGGCGGAGTCTTGCCGAAATGACTACATGGTTCAAGTGTCACGTAGACTGTAGAATCCGCCAATCGATTCGGATCGCAATTAGAAATAGCTTCAACTTCGGCATGCGGACCACCAAAACAACGATGGTAACCCGATGAAATCAACTCGTCGCGTTCAACAATAACACAACCCACCATTGGATTAGGTTCGACGTAACCTCGACCGCGACTCGCAAGTTCAATTGCAAGGCCCATCCAGTAGGAGTCGCGTGGAGTCATGAGAGTAACTAAAGACAGAGGTTGATTGGATTCAATGAATTCCGGGCACATTCGTGATTCGATCTTAATGTATCCAAAAAGCCCTAACGATCCACCGGTCTAGGAGGTTGTACAGCTTAGGAATCTCCGTTTTTGCAGGCCCCCAACGAGCTCGTCTCGTTGGAGCCAATGCTTTTTGGCTAGAGGCGTGTGCCACGCGAACGCCCGCCTCCCCACCCAGTC
>JANLUJ010000575.1:0-1665 GCA_031363425.1 Pirellula sp. | reverse complement strand
CGGACCTCTTGGGTGACCGATGGAATGTTTCGCGCGCTTCGCGCCTACAAACGACGATTGACTTGCCGACACTCGGTCAGATCGACGTCGACGTTTTCGTTTGGCCGGATGAAAGAAGCTATACCGGCCAGCCGTCCGTGGAATTGCATTGCATGGGCAACACCATCATTCTTCAGTCTATCCAATCGCGATTAATAGAGAATGGTGCCGTTCTTGCGCAGCCAGGAGAGTTTACGTTGCGAGCATTTTTGGCCGGACGGCTCGATCTAACTCAGTGCGAGGCTGTGATAGGAGTTATCCATGCTACCAGCGATCGAACATTAAACGTGGCACTGTCTCAGCTTGCTGGCGGGCTTTCAGAACCACTAAGCCAACTGAGAACTTCACTTGTTAACTTGCTCGCCGATATCGAAGCGGGTTTGGATTTCATCGAGGAGGACATCTCGTTCGTAAACCAATCGCAGATCGTGGCTCGGCTCGAACATGCGATTGGCGTCATACGTGAACTGCTCCATCAAATGGAATCACGTGCAGCGCAAACCATCCAGCTGCAGGTCGCGATCGTCGGTCCTCCGAATGCCGGCAAGAGTTCATTGATCAACGCCATGGCGGAAAGACAAGTCTCGATCGTCAGTCCAGAGCCCGGCACCACCCGCGACTACGTTCGCCTCCGGTTGGACTTAGGAGGCGTAATAGTCGACGTGCTGGATACGGCCGGACTGGAATCCGTTGTGGGAACAACGCCGCGGGCAATTGCCCAAGGGTTTACTCGAAAGCAAATCGAAAACGCCGACTTGGTACTGTACTGTTTGTCGGTCGAGGATTCGGAATCGCCAGAGTGGCCGCACGACAGATACGATGCTCCCACTTGGTTGCTTCGCACGAAATGCGATCTCAATTCGGCTGGCCGAAAGTTGTCAAGCTATTACGACAAAGCGTTTCCGGTAAGCACAAAGCACCCTACAAGCGTTACCCGAGTGGTGGATAGTCTGCGGGAATGGGCTGCAACCAAAACGGAAGATGCTAATCAAGTAGTGCCTCTAACAGCGGCTCGCTGTCAAGTTTCGCTCAAGAATGCAATTGAAGCGCTCTGGCTTGCAAAGGAGGCTGCGGAGTTTCAACAAGGCGACGAAGTCATCGCATGTGAGATACGTCTGTCGCTCGAGGAAATCGGATTGGTCGCAGGCACCGTCTATACGGATGACATACTCGACGCCTTATTCAGCCGATTTTGCATTGGGAAGTAATCGACTAGTTCAACTAAACACGCAGATGCGAGTACTTTGTCGAGAAGTCCAGTGGGCCATTGCGGCGGCTGGACGTACATGCAACTCTGCTTAAAGGCCTATCTCGAATCTGGGATCTACCTTCGCTGCTTGTTACCCATTCCGCCTGCATGAACTGGTGGTGGCCGCAGACATGTGGACGTGAGCCACGGGAAGTCGGCGCAAACATAGAAACATAGGTGGGAAACATAGGTGCAAACGTGCAGTCGTTCGTGCACCAATGATTTTTCAGACTGGGGCGAGCCTTTTGAAAGGAATAATACATATATAGGTGCCAGGCACCTATTGACCTGGAGCCTGCTGCCTGATACCCTGCTCTGAAAAGGAGATCTCCTATGCCTAGATTGCCACGAGCTGAACAGTTTGATCCGAACTCCGT
>JANLUJ010000553.1:0-2323 GCA_031363425.1 Pirellula sp. | reverse complement strand
ATCGGGAGTTTGCAGCGCAGCCAGATGGGCGACATGCGTAATCTGCTCTGCATTGAGCACCTCTTCCAATTGACGCTGATTCTGCACGTCTACCGCAAGTGGCTTCAGTCTCGAACGATCGGCATCACTGAAAACGCGGTTGGTTCGCGATTCACTTACGCTACGGCTGCATACGATGACTGCTGCATCAGTGTGACGAAGCAACCATTTGGCAGTTTGAGATCCAATGCATCCGAATCCACCTGTAATCAAAATGCAATTTGCGCTCATCGAATTTCCTTCGAGAATTGTCTATGGGTTAGAGGATTTGGGTAATAAGCGGACGCTAGCAGCGTCCACCACGTGGCGGACGCTGCTAGCGTCCGATAGCATATTTCGGAGGTGCAGTATGATGTATTCGCTGGCCTCGAATAGGCTCCAACAACCCCACGTCATTCCACGCATGTATCCCGTTGCGAATGAAATGGACGGTTTCCGATTCACTCTGATTTCTAAGTTGAACGTAGGATTCCTCGACTTTCCTTCGTAGTTGCCCATGCTCGCACGAGAGGTATCCGTCAGTCCATCGACTGGGATCGCGGGCCATTACACGCTCAAATTGAATGGTAGCCACAAAATACCAAGCTGCAAACGCGGTAAACTGAGTAAATGAGGGAAGCGAGAGGTAACATCCACCGACGAGCAAATCGATCCATTCAATCTCATTTCGAAGCTGAGAATCGTAGTCTACCCATCGGGAAGACTTGCAGGAGTCGACTGTACCATCTTTTATCAACAACTCTGCGATCCTAAGAACGCCACTCAATGCGTGCGCGATACCTGTGCTGTGCAAGGGATCCACAAAGCCATACGCTGTCGGCAATTGAACCCAGCCATCGCCCACCGCCCGCTGACGACAACGACTCAATCGATTGCTCCAACGCAACCACGGCCCCTTGCTCTCAACCGGCCTTGATCGCGCGAGCATTTCTTGAATCGATGGGTAGCGGCCGATCCAGCGTCTCCATCGGTGCTCAGCATCAACCAGCGTTTCGACCGATTGCCAACTTTCCGTTGGCTGGACCATGCCGACACTCGTTACTCCATTATCAAACCGAAGTGTCCACATCCATCCGTTGTTCGCCACATGATGTTGGGCCGAATCGTCTGCGTTAAATTTTGCAATTGGGTCTATATCCGATTCGCAATTCAGGTGTTTAGCAAAGCTATCGACGCCATGAAAGTGTCCGAATATCGAACCGGTCTGAGTTTTCATCCACGCGTCATCGCGTTGATTTCCCAACCAGCGTTCGGAGAAATCTCCACCGCCGCCGGCATCGATAACCCAACGCGCCTTCAAGAGGCGGTCGCTTTGTTCCGCTACGATTCGCATTTTCCAAATTCCATCGTCGCGATGCAACTTGTCGATGATTGCGCTTTCAATGAGTTCGCAGCCGCTAGCAACGGACTGTCCGGCGAGAAATGCATCGACGTCACTACGGAGCCATTGCGTGTCGCTCCAGTAGTCCGATTGCGAAGCAGCCACCATGAGCGACTGAGAATGTTCGTTGCAGTCTCGATACGGCTGTTCAGGTAAATGCGCGAAATAGGTGAAGCCCCGTTTCTTTCCGCAAACGATTTGCGGATAGGATTCCTTCCAAGTGCCCCAGGCAGCCAAGGGCCGAAGTTCTGGCATCCGCCAACGATCCGCCAGATAGGCCAACAAAAAATCGGCGGTCGGCGTAGAGGACTCGCCGATTGCAAACTTAGGATGCGTTGCTCGATCGACAATCGCAACCCTCCAACCGGATCCGGCCAGAATTTTTCCGAGGATACTGCCTGAGAAACCGGACCCTACAATTACCGCATCAAAAATTGCATTCACAATCGATCTTGTTTTCATCAAAAGGCAGAAATATTTGAGACCGATTGCATTGGGCTATGTGCTGTTTCAAAATCGGTCTGCAACGATCGCAGCTACCCTTGATGTTATCCCAATCCCAAAGATCGAACTCGATGATCGAAGAAGTTGGGAAGTGCCAATTGCGTTGCGGAAAGGCATCGAAAAGTTTCCGGACCATCGAGACGGTTGGCAATTCATAACGACCAGACTCAACGAGTGAATCTATCCATCCGTTTCCGGCGCGAACCGGGATGATGCTGACATGCCGAACGTTGCGTTCTAATGCGAACCCAACCGTCTTCAACGTCCAGTCGATTGAGTCTTCCGCCGGCAATCCTGGCGGGTAACGCCGCGCGTCATCCCCAGGACGAACGGCAAGCCACCTACTTCAGCGGACGCAGACCGGAGGATGGCCGCATTGATTGGGAAGCCCCGGCCCGC
>JANLUJ010000551.1:0-1290 GCA_031363425.1 Pirellula sp. | reverse complement strand
CCCGAAATTGCAAGCAAGCGCATATGCAAAAGTGGGAAAGCCTCCAATCGCATTGTTGGGCTTCCATCGCATTGATGTCGCTGTGACTTCAATCGAACCCGTATCAAACACAAACACTAGAAGACTTTGAACAAATCGAAGCCGGCGAGAATTTCTCCATGCAATCTGAGCTAAATTCATTCCCAAAACTGTTCTTGGTTCGGCATGGAGCAACGGATTGGAGTGAATCACGACAGCACACGGGATTAACTGATCTTGCGTTAAACGCAAAAGGGGAGCAATCTGCAATGCGGTTGAAGGATCGGCTTGCGCTCGAGCAGTTTGAAAAAGTCTTTACCAGTCCACTTGTGCGGGCGAAAAGAACGTGTGAACTTGCTGGGCTCTTAGGTGCCGCCGAGGTCCAAGGGGAACTTGTCGAATGGGACTACGGAAGTTATGAAGGTCTAACTACGGTCGACATTCAGAAATTGCAACCTGACTGGAATCTATTTCTGCACGGAGCTCCAAGAGGGGAATCTCCAAATCAGGTCGCTTCTCGAGCCGATTTTTTCTTAAAAATCGTTCGATCGTATGATTGCAACATTGTTGCATTCTCGAGTGGACACATGATTCGGATGATTGCCGCGCGTTGGCTAAACCAAGCGCCTGAGGCCGGACAGTATTTCCTAAGTTCCACGGCAAGTTTAAGTGTCTTGGGCTATGAACATGGCTTAGAGGATCCAACCATTTTACTTTGGAACGAAACACAGAAATCGAGCTAGATGCTTGGTTGGTCAGCCTCGAATTGCACGGCAAACGGAATAAACGTCATTTCTTTTTTGGTTCACGATACTGCGAAGGTTCAGCGAGAGTAAAAATAACGACTTCTTCTCCAGTTATTGTACTGATGTCATGGTGCAGGCTTACGGGCTTTACGCCAGTGATATCACGTACCAATTCCTCCAATGCTGGCCTTGCAATTTCAATCAATTGCGATCGAACTTGTTTTAAAAGATCGCGTCCTTTGTCGACTGGCATCGTTTTGACAAGGTGTTGTTCTGCTGCAGTCAGAACGCCTTGCAAGCGAACAATCAACAGATCGTCGATCAAGTGAGCTTGAATGTCTTTGGGGCCTCTCCCCATGAACTCATGTTCAAACTTCGAGATGCATTTGCAAATGGATGCTTCCATCTCACCCTTTGTCTTTATCAAATCGCTAATTGCATCTTCCTTCTTTTTGATTTGCGTTGAAAAGTCCAAATCGTAAGGTACTATCAAGAAAACCCTTTGCCTGGTGATATTACCCTTTGT
>JANLUJ010000485.1:0-3966 GCA_031363425.1 Pirellula sp. | reverse complement strand
CTATCTGCTCGCGGCGAAACGGTAGAGGCCAAGCAATCGCTGAAGGAACTCTGCGATCGTTACTATGGACCAGTGTTCGCATTTATAGAATCCTATACACATCATGATCAAAACGCTCGCGATTGGACCCATGCTTTCTTTGCGACTTTGCTCGAGGGAAGGTCCTTGGACAACGTAGTCGAAACGCGAGGGAAGTTTCGAAGTTATCTTCTTGGAGCGGTAAAACACTTCTTGGCCGATGAGCGAGCAAAACAGTTGACCGAAAAGCGAGGCGGATTGGTTTCGCATCTTGCAGTCGATCACGTCGATGAATCGTCGTTTTGCACGGTATCCTTTGGCTCTATGCCGCCGGATGCTTACTTTGATCGGCAGTGGGCTATGTCGATCCTCGAGCACGCACTGAAGGATCTCGAATTGGAGTTGGGAACAGATCATACAGCTCGGTTTGAGTTAATTCGGCCTTGGCTGAGCGGAGATTCGATGGAGTGTTCGCATGCAGACATGGCGGCAAGGCTAGGCGTTTCTGTTGACGTCGTCAAAATCACCATTCATCGATGGCGAAAGCGATTTCGAGAGATCGTCAAGGGACATATCGCTTCGACGGTATCGAATGCGTCGGAGGTCGACGAGGAGCTGGGATATTTGATTCAGGCGCTAGCGATGGTAAATCGCGGAGTTTAACAGTTGGTCCATATGTTTAACCGATCGAAGCGATAGCGGAGATCGCGAACGTTAGGGAATGCGTTTCCAATCCACAAGTCATTCGAAGGATCGAAAGCAGCAGGGGCGTGCCAGCCGCTGCGCGGGTTAAACGAGTTGCAGCTATGTTTAACCGATCGAAGCGATAGCGGAGATCGCGAACGTTAGGGAATGCGTTTCCAATCCACAAGGCATTCGAGGGATCGAAAGCAGCAGGGGCGTGCCAGCCGCTGCGCGGGTTAAACGAGTTGCAGCGTTGAAAGAAACGCTACAATCTGTTTTGCTTTGTCGTTTGTTCCCCTTTGATATTGGATCGCCATGAACACTCTCTCCCGTCGCGATTTTGCGAAGAAATCATTTTCAAGTGTTGCTCCTCTCGTTGCCAGTTCGCTCATCGCCTCTCCATGGAGTCCAACGTTGCATGGGCAGTCCAAAGCCCGCATCCGCGTAGGACAGATCGGTACGAAACATGGCCATGCCGGAGGGAAACTTGAGGCCGTGAAGAAAATGAGCGAGCTCTTCGAATTGGTCGGAGTCGTCGAGGAGGATCAAGTCCAAAAGGAGCGGGTTCAAGGAACGGGCGCATTTGCCCATTGCATTTGGATGACAGTCGAGCAGTTGCTGGCTCAGCCTGGACTGCAACTCGTTTTTGTCGAAACCGATATCGATCAGCTGCTCGGTATGGCAGAAAAAAGTCTGTCGGCAGGCATGCATGTTCACTTGGACAAGCCTGCGGGCGCATCAATGGATCATTTTCGAAGAGTCGCGAAAATTGCGGCGGACAAGAAGCGAATCATTCAATTGGGATATATGTTTCGTAGTAACTCGGCCTTTCAGTTTTTGTTCAACGCCGTCAAGCAAGGATGGTTGGGAGAGATCTTTGAGATTCATGGCGTGATGAGCAAAAAACTTGCAACGAACGAAAGGGCGGAACTCGCTCGCTATCCAGGAGGTTCCATGTTTGAACTTGGTTGCCATTTGATCGACGCCGTGGTTACGTTGCTTGGCAAGCCACAATCGATAACACCCTTCAATAGCAGCACCTTTCCTGAACTCGACAAGCTAAACGATAACTGCTTAGCCGTATTTCGATATCCAAAAGCCACTGCCTCCATTCGCAGTAGCTTGGTAGAGATCGATGGCAATCGCCGCCGCCAATTCATTGTTTGTGGAACGCACGGTTCAATTGAAATTTTGCCGATCGAGCCGCCGCAACTTACGCTCACGCTCGACCAACCGAGAGGTGATTTTCACAAGGGCACTCAGGTTGTCGCTCTACCCAAGATGACAGGTCGCTATGACGGTGATTTGCAGAGTTTGGCTGCCGCCATTCACGGAGAGAGCACCTACGCATATTCACTAGAGCATGATTTATTGGTTCAAGAATGCGTTCTAAGAGCGAGCGAAATGCAATAAAGAACCCGGAAATCTGCTTTGCAACGAAGATTTTCGGTCAAATTTACGCATAAAAGTTATTTTTCTTGACGCTTGAATACGAATTTGCTAGAACCTGAGTGGCTTAGCCTTCCTTTACGCCCCGTTAACGGGGCCCACACCATGGTTAGTTGTTGTTTTCTTTTGAAAGGGTTTTTATGCGTCATCGTAAGAGAAGCGATGGGTTCACGCTGGTTGAACTACTTGTTGTTATCGCCATTATTGGCATCTTGGTCGGGTTGCTTCTACCTGCAGTTCAGGCAGCGCGCGAAGCTGCTCGGCGAATGCAATGTAGTAACAATCTAAAGCAGATTGGATTGTCGGTTCACAATTACGAAAGCTCCAATAAGAAGCTTCCGATTGGTTCCGTAGACGACGATCCGAAAGCAGCCACTCCCCGTCGGCTTTGGGAAGCAGGCAACCATAGAAAGGGAACCGTTCTAGTAAAGTTGCTACCTTTTGTGGAGCAAACGGCCTTGTTCAATTCCATCGATTTTAATCTAGATGTGGAAGCACAGCTAAATGCTCAAGCGCCTTTTAACACGCCTGGTCGTGTCGATATGCGCACCGCAGCGATGGGTATCTACCGTTGTCCGAGCGACGGGACGTCGGCCAGAGTGCTTTCCAATCAAAATCACTTGTACAACTATTCGTTCTGCATTGGTGCTCAGAATATGCAAGGCCAGTTTGGCTGCAATCAGTTTTCTACCGATTCATATCTGACTCGAGCGGCTGGAGTTTTGGGCGCTAACTTGTTTAACAACGGCGCTAATGGACACGGCCACTCAGGCGCGTATTCAAAAGCTGCGGGAATTAGTGGTGTTATCAGCCGATGCGACTGGAGTGCGAAGTTCGGTGAAATTGCGGATGGTCTGTCGAACACAATATGTGCCGGCGAGATTCTACCGTCCTGTCACGATCACCATCGTGGCGGCGGTGGATGGTACAACACGAATGGGCAGTGGACAGCCACGACAGCTCGAATCAATTTCAATACCTGCGGAAAACAGGGTCTGTTGGACAATCAAAGCAACTGCAATGATTTCCGCAACTGGAATACGTCTGCTGGGTTCAAGTCGGACCACACCGGTGGTGCAAATTTCGTATTGTGTGATGGTTCGGTTCAGTTCTTTTCCCAAACAATTGACTATTTGACCTATCAGCAATTGGGCTCTAGAAATGAGGGTGAGTCGTTAGCCACCGCCATTCAATAATTTGGATTTTATCGTAACACTAGGCTGGCGCGACTTCGCGCCAGCCGCTTTTTTTTGGAGGCATTCGATAATGCGTTTGGCTGCAGTCATATGTTTCATGCTGACAGTTTTCCTGTCGGGTTGTGGTAGTGATGGATTCGATCCCCCAGTGCCAGTAAGCGGCAAGGTTTTGTTGTCAGGAAAAGCAGTGGATGGGGCGACGGTGACATTTCTTAGCAAGGCAGGTCTGCGGTCGGCAAGCGGCAATACGGACAAAGAGGGAAATTTCAAGTTGACTAGTGTCAATACGGATGATGGTGCCGCACCCGGAGAGTATGTGGTAACTATTGCAAAACAGGAAGCCAAGGGGGGCGGTAGCGCGTCGGTCGACATATCGTCGGGCAATTTTGGTGCCGACTATGGAGCGAGGATGGGTGCTGCTGGTACAGGCAACATGGGGAAAGTCATGAAAGAAGTACTTCCTGCGAAGTTTGCCAATGCAGCAGAATCTGGCTTGGTTCGGTCAGTAGTCAAAGGCGACCAAAACAACTTTTCGTTCGACCTGAAATGATGCATTGTTTGGTCTGAAATTGCCGCATTAGTAGATGGCGATGGAATGAAATGAGGCCCGAGGGGCCTC